>DATFDC010000059.1:0-22132 GCA_035252415.1 Solirubrobacteraceae bacterium | reverse complement strand
GCCCCGCCGCCGAACAGGTTCGAGAGGATGTCGCTGAAGCCGCCGGCCATTGCGCCGGGGTCAAACCCACCGCCCGCGAATCCGCCGAGCGGGCCCTGGCCACGGTCATAAGACTTGCGCTTCTCCGGATAGGAGAGGACGTCGTGAGCCTGGGAGATCTCCTTGAACTTCTCCTCGGCCTGCTTGTTGCCCGGGTTGCGGTCCGGGTGGTACTGCCGGGCGAGCTTGCGGTAGGCCTTCTTGATCTCCTCGTCGGAGGCGCCCTTGCCTACCCCGAGGGTCTTGTAGTAGTCCGGTCTACCGGCCATGGTTCTTCCTTCCCGCTCATGCCGCGACGACAACCCGGGCGGGCCGGATCACGACCTCGCCGAGACGGTAGCCGCGCTGGTAGACCTCGACCACCGTGCCGGACTCCGCGCCCTCGGCCGGAATCTGCGCCACCGCCTCGTGCAGCGTGGGATCGAACCGCTCGCCCTCGGGTGAGAAGCCCTGGATGCCCGCGCGCGCGAGCGCGGCGATCACGTCGTCGTGGACCAGCTTGATGCCCGAGACCAGCGTGGCCGTCGTGCCGTTCTCCTGTCCGGCGCCGTCGATGGTGGCCGGCTTTGCCGATTGGGCCGCCTGAAGCGCCCGGTCGAGGTTGTCGACCGCCGGCAACAGCTCCTTGGCCAGCTTCGTGATGCCCCGCTCCTGGGCGAGCGCCGCTTCACGGGCCGCACGCTTGCGGTAGTTCTCGAAGTCGGCACGGGTGCGCTGGGCCAGCTCGAGGTACTCGTCGGCCTTCTCGGCCTTGGCCGTCAGCTGCTCGAGGTCCTGTTCGAGCTTGCGCTCGTGATCCTCGTCCGCGACGCCGGCCGCCCCATCCGCGTCGCCGTCCCCCTGGGGGGGCGCGGCCACGTTTTCCGACTCTACGGAGCTTACCGGCGTCACCGGCGCCTCCGGTTCGCCTGCCGGGACGGACGGTTGGGGGGCGCCCTGCGGCGCCCCCTCCTCATGCGTTGCGATGTCGGGTTTGCGGGTCATTACTTCTCATCCACGACTTCGGCGTCGACGACATCCTCCTCGGCCTCGGCGCCGGCACCGTTGGTCGACGCGGCCGCACCGTCACCATCGGGCGCACTCGCGGCGGCCTGCTCCTGGGCGTGCTGGTACATCGCCTCGGACACCTTGTGGAACGCGGTGTGCAGCGCCTCGGTCTTGCCGTTGATCTCCGCCGCGTCCTCGCTGGTCAGCGATTCGCGAACGTCCTTGATCGCCGCCTCGATCTCCTCCTTGGAGCTCGAGTCCACCGCGTCGCCCAGGTCCTTGAGCTGGCGCTCGGCCTGGTAGGCGGCGTTCTCGCCGTTGTTGCGGGCTTCGGCCAGTTCGCGCTGACGGCGGTCGTCCTCGGCGTGCGACTCGGCGTCCTGGACCATGCGCTTGATCTCGTCGTCGGACAGGCCCGAGCCGGAGCGGATCTCGATCTTCTGCTCCTTGCCGGTGCCCAGATCCTTGGCCGAGACGTTCAGGATCCCGTTGGCGTCGATGTCGAACGCGACCTCGATCTGCGGGATGCCGCGCGGGGCCGGCGGGATGCCGGTGAGCTGGAACTTGCCCAGCGACTTGTTGTACATCGCCATCTCGCGCTCGCCCTGCAGGACGTGGATCTCGACGCTCGGCTGGTTGTCCTCGGCGGTCGAGAACACCTCGCCCTTGCGGGTCGGGATCGTCGTGTTGCGCTCGATCAGCTTGGTCATCACGCCGCCCTTCGTCTCGATCCCCAGCGTCAGCGGGGTCACGTCGAGCAGCAAGACGTCCTTGACGTCGCCGGCCAGCACGCCGGCCTGGATCGCGGCGCCGACCGCGACGACCTCATCGGGGTTCACACCACGATGGGGCTCCTTGCCGGTCAGCTCCTTGACCTTCTCCTGCACGGCGGGCATGCGGGTCATGCCGCCGACCAGCACGACGTGGTCGACCTTGTCGACGCCCTTGTCCTTGGCGTCGTCGAGGGCCTGGCGTACCGGCGCCACCGTGCGGTCGAGCAGGTCGGCCGTGAGCTCGTTGAGCTTCGCGCGGGTGAGGCGCGTGTCGAGGTGCTTCGGGCCGCTGGCGTCAGCGGTGATGAACGGCAGGTTGATCTGCGTCTCCTGCGTCGTGGACAGCTCGATCTTGGCCTTCTCGGCCGCCTCGTAGAGCCGCTGCAGCGCCATCGGGTCGGCGCTCAGATCGATGCCCTGCGACTTCTTGAACTCGGCCACCAGCCAGTCGACGAGCGCCTTGTCGAAGTTGTCGCCACCGAGGTGGTTGTCACCCGCGGTCGCCTTGACCTCGAACACGCCGTCGCCGATCTCGAGCACCGACACGTCGAAGGTGCCGCCGCCGAGGTCGAAGATCAGGATCGTCTGGTCGTGCTCCTTGTCCAAGCCGTAGGCCAGCGAGGCCGCGGTCGGCTCGTTGATGATCCGCTTGACGTCGAGGCCGGCCACCTTTCCAGCATCCTTGGTCGCCTGGCGCTGGTCGTCGTTGAAGTACGCCGGGACGGTGATCACGGCGCTGTCGACGGTCTCACCGAGGTAGGCCTCGGCGTCGGCCTTGAGCTTGCCGAGGATCATCGCGCTGATCTCGGGCGGGCTGTACTGCTTGCCGCCGGCATCGACGCGCGCGTCGCCGTTCGGGCCGGAGACGACCTTGTACGGCACGATCGACTCCTCGGTCTTCACCTCGGCCTCCTTGCGGCCCATGAAGCGCTTGATCGAGAAGACCGTGTTCTGGGGGTTGGTGACCGCCTGGCGCTTGGCGACCGTGCCAACCAGACGCTCACCGGACTGCGTGAACGCGACGACAGACGGGGTGGTCCGGCCGCCCTCGGCGTTCTCGACGACCGTCGGCTCGCCACCCTCGAGCACTGCCATGCACGAGTTGGTCGTTCCAAGGTCGATTCCGATTGTCTTTCCCATTGGGGTTCTACTCCTGTTTGATCTGGAAAATCTAAGCGTGAGGGTAGCAGATTTGGGTTGGAGGCCTTGCACGTCTGGCCGCCCGGTGGGTCGCGGGTCGAAGGCTGTGCGCAGCACCACCGCCCGAGGGCGGCCAGACGCGCATCGCCTCCACCCATCCTCTGCGGGGGGAGAGCCCTGGCGCACCCCCGAACCCCGGCAAGTCCACACTCGGCATCGCCTTGGCGCCGAGTTCATCTGGACCCGGCTCTGGTACGGGTTGCGCCGCACTCAGCCCCCGCGGGGCGTCGAGTGTGGCGTTTCCGGGTCAGTCAGCCGACCTTGAAGGCGCTGGGGCACATGCGCTGCAGGGCGCAGTCGTGACACGCGGGACGGCGGGCGTAACAGGTGCGCCGGCCGTGGCGCAGGAGGTTCAGATGCAGCTCGAGTTCCTCGCCCGGTGGCGTGAGCTCGAGCATTTCGTCGTGCATCTCCTCGAACGGGGCGCCCGGGCGAAACAGGGCCAGTCGGGTGCCCACCCGGGAGACGTGGGTGTCGACCGGCACGTCGCGCATCCCGAGTGCGAACAGCAGCACGCATGCCGCGGTCTTGCGGCCCACGCCGGGCAGCGAGGTCAGATACGCCTGCGCGTCCGGCACTGGCTGGCTAGCCAGCCAGTCGAGAGAGAGGGGGTCGTCGGGATCCAGGGCGTGCGGGTCGCCGGGGGGCAGCGCGCCGGCGTGCTCCGGCGCGGTTTCGGTGATCGCGACCAGGATCGACTTGATCCGGGCCGATTTGACCTTCGAGATCCCGCCGGGCCGGATTGCTTCCTCGATCTCGTCCACGGGTGCATCCCGGACCTCGTACCAGGTAGGAAAGCGCTCCCGCAGGGCCAGATAGGCCACGTCCCGGTTGCGATCGTTGGTCGATTGCGACAGGACGGTCAGGATCAGCTCGGCGATCGGATGGCCGTGCGGCTTGGCCAGGGGCACGCCGTAGACGAGCCGGAGGCGGTCGCGGATCGCCCGGACTCGCCGGCGCCCCGGTCGTTTCCAGCTACTCAAGCGCGCCCCATCGTTCGCAGGCCCGCGAGGACTCCAGAACCGCCTCGGGCAGCGAGGCTGCCACCGCAGACGGGTAGTAGCCCGAGCCGGCCAGCCGGGCCAGGAGCACGCCGGTCAGGACATCGCCAGCGCCGATCGTGCTGACCACGTTCGCGGGGCGACCGGGGACGTCCAACCGCAACTCGCCGCGCAGCAGCGCGCCGTCGGCACCAAGCGTGATCACGACCATCCGCGCGCCCGCCTTGACCAGCGCCAGCGCAGCGCGGTCGGGATCGTCCTCGCCGGTCATCAGCGCCGCCTCCTCGGCGTTGGCGCGCACGAGCAGCGCCCCGGGTACGCAGGCGTTCACCGTGGCCGCGGCCTCGGCCCGCGTGCGCCAGCGCTCCAGGCGCAGGTTCGGATCGAAGATGATCGGCCGGCCGAGCCCGAGTGCGACCTCCCGCGCCCGCATCGTGACCTCGCGCTCCTCCGGGCCGACCAGCGTGTTCGAGCTGAAGAACAGGCCGGACGCCGCGCTCATCGCCTCCTCAATGCGGCCGGCGAACCCGTGCACCACGGTCTCGATGGCCTCGCCGTAGATCTGGTAGCTCGGCTCGCCACCCGCACCAACCGCCACGATCGCCACCGGGGTGGGCGCGTCCGGCACGAGTTCGAACAGCGAGAGATCGACCTGCTCGCGGCGCAGGCGGTCGCGCAGCCAGCGCCCCCAGGGGTCCTCGCCCGCACCACTGGCCAGGGCTACGCGCGCGCCGTGCCGGGAGGCGGTGACCGCGATGTTGGCCACCGAGCCGCCGAAGTGCGGCACGAACGCGCCGCCGTCGGTCATCTCCTCAACCGCCCGCTCGCAGATGAAATCGACAAGCACCTCCCCGAGGCACACGATGGGCGCGCCGGGCGGGGGATTGGAGTTCGCAGGCGGTGGGTCGGAGGTCGTACCGGTCACGCGCGCGGACGTTATCCTCGCGGGGGGGTGCGCGTCGACGAGCACACGATCTCCCTCGACAACTCGCCCGCCTTCTACCGCAGCGCCGACCGGTCCGGCATGCCCACGCTGTACCTGCACGGAATCCCGACGAGCAGCGACGACTGGCTCGAGTTCCTGGCTCGTACCGGCGGCATCGCCCCCGATCTGATCGGGTTCGGGCGGTCAGGCAAGGGCGGGCATCTCGACTATTCGCTGGCCGGACTGGCCGAGTTCGTCGAGCGGTTGCTCGAGCACCTCGGCGTGCAGGAGGTCCAGGTCGTCGGCCACGACTGGGGGGCCGCCGTCGCCCTGACCCTCGCGGACCGCAACCCCGGACGGATGCACCGGCTCGTACTCATCAATCCCCCACCCAGCCACGACGACTGGCCGCGGATCCTGACCTGGTGGCGAGCCCGCGGGCTGGGCGAGCTGCTGATGGGCGCGATCCCCAAGCGACTGCTCGCCCGGGAATTGCGGCGCGGGTCCGTTCGGGCCGACGCGTGGCCGGATGAGCGCGTCACCGCGGTGTGGGACCAGTTCGACCAGGGCACCCAGCGAGCGATCCTCCGTCTCGTCCGGTCCGCGGGGGATGATGTGGTTGGTGGTGGTGGGCCGCGCCCCCCGGGTGATGCGGTGGTCGGGAGCACGAGGATGGTCGATGCCTTGGTGCTGTGGGGCGAGCAGGATCCGTGGTACCCGCCGGCGGTGGCCGACGAGTATGCCGCCGGCCTGCCGGGGGCGACCGTCGAGCGGATTGCCGGCGCCGGACACTGGCCGTGGCTGGACCGGCCCGAGGTGGTGGACCGCGTCGCGTCGCTACTCGAGGGATAGGCGCGACCCAAAGCGCGCGCTGCCGGTGCTGGCGGCGGCGGTGATTGCCGCCGCGTACCTGATCATCGCGCCGCGCAGCGAGGATCTGGCCGCACATCTGCTACGGACCAAGCTGTTCGCCGCCGAAGGGTTCGGGCTGTGGAACAACTGGTGGTACGGCGGCCACAACGTACTCGGCTACAGCGTGCTGTTCCCGCCGCTCGCCGCGCTGCTCACGCCCCAACTGGTCGCGGCGATCAGCGTGCCGGTCAGCGCGGCGCTGTTCGAGTCGCTGGTTCACCGCCAGTTCGGTGACGACGCCTGGCTCGGCGCTTTGTGGTTTGCGGTCGGGGCCAGCACGAACCTGTTCACCGGGCGCCTCACGTTCGCGCTCGGGCTGGCGTTCGCGCTCGGCACCGCGCTCGCCCTGCAGCGACAAAGACCCGCAACAGCCGCCACGCTCGCCGCACTGACCGCGCTGGCCAGCCCGGTCGACGCCCTGTTCGCGGCGCTCGCGGGCGCGGCGCAGGCGATCGGGGCATACGTCAACGAACGCCGAGTCAGACCCGCCCTGCCGGGGATCGGCGTGATCGTCGCCGCCCTCGCGCCGGTGCTGGCGCTGGCCATCGCGTTCCCCGAGGGCGGCAGCGAACCGTTCGCGTTCTCGGCCCTGTGGCCGATCGTGCTGATCTCCCTCCTGGCCATCCCCGCGATTCCGCGGCGCGAGACAGCCCTCCGCGCCGGCGCGGCCTTGTTCGCCCTCGGCTGCGTGCTCGCTTACGTGATCCCGAGCCCCGTGGGCAGCAACGCGACACGGCTCGGGCCGCTGATCGCCGGCCCGCTCGTCGCGCTGCTGTGGTGGCGCCGGCGCGCGGTCGCGCTGCTCGTGGTGGCGCTCCCGCTCATCTACCTCCAGTGGCAGGCGCCGGTCCGGGACATTCGCACCGCGGACGACAACAGCGAGGTCACGTTCGCCTATTTCCAGCCGATGATGACCTACTTGAGCCACCAGGCCGGACCGCCGTATCGCATCGAGATTCCGTTCACGCTGTTCCACTGGGAGGCCTACGAGGTCGCGCCCGAGTTCCCGCTCGCGCGGGGCTGGGAACGCCAACTCGACACCAAGGACAACGCGCTGTTCTACGACGGCCGACTGACCCCGGCCCACTACGAGGCGTGGCTTCACCAGCTCGCCGTGCGTTACGTCGCGGTGGCCGACGCCGAGCTCGACTACTCGGCCAAACAGGAGGTCGCGCTGATCGACCGCGGCCTGCCGTTCCTGCGCCTGGTCTACAGGAGCCGGCACTGGCGCGTGTACGCCGTACGAGATCCCACGCCGATCGCGAGCGGCTCGGCAACGCTGAACAAGCTGGGTCCGAACTGGCTGCAACTACAAGCAAACAGCACCGGCACAACTCGACTCCGCGTCCGCTGGAGCCCGTACTGGGCGATCACCCAAGGCTCGGCCTGCGTCGCACCAGACCATGGCTTCACCAAGCTCACGGTCACGCGTCCAGGGCCGGTGCACATCGCGATGCGCTTCGCGCTGACGCGCATCGGCGCGCGCTCGCCGCGCTGCAACTGAAGGCAACCGGACTGCCCGGCCCGCTAGGATCCATAGCTGACATGGGGCGCGTCCTCCGGTTCATCGAGGCGCGGCTCTTGCCGCGTGGATGGATGGATCTGTTTCGGCAGATCGTCCTGTTCGTCGGTGCCCTGATCCTGTACGACCTGGTCCGGGGCATCGTCGCGGGCGATAACCCGTACAAGCCGTTCGGCGACGCGATGCGGATCATCGACCTCGAGCGCACGCTGCATGTGTTCGTCGAGCCGAACGTCCAGGCGTGGGCGCTCAACCAGCATTGGCTGATCGACGGCGCGGACTGGGTCTACCTGAACGGGCACTTCGGGATCACCCTCGGCGTGCTCGCGTTCATCTACGCGCGGCGCAACCAGTCGTTCTACTTCGTACGCAACATGTTCATGATCGCGATGGGGCTGGCCCTGATCGGGTACTGGCTATATCCGACGGCGCCGCCGCGGCTGATGCCCGAATGGGGCTTCACCGATGCGATCTCCCAATTCGTGACCGGCGGCACCGGCTTCGTCGACGATGGCCCGACCAAGGCGTTCATGAACTTCTACGCAGCCGTCCCCTCGATGCACGTGTGCTTCGCGGTGATGATCGGCGGGTCGATGTTCAAGCTCACATCGTGGCGTCCCGGCAAGATCCTCTGGGGGCTCTACCCGCTGCTGATCACGTTTGTGGTCGTCGCCACCGCGAACCATTTCCTCACCGACGTGTTTCTCGGGGCCCTCACCGCCGGCGTATCCGCGCTGCTGGCGCAGAGGCTGCTGGCGCGGGCCCGGCCGGACGCTTGGGCATTCGTCCGCGCCACCGCGTGACGATGGCCCTGCCCACAAAGGCCGCGGCGTGAGCACGCCCGAGCGAACCAGGCCCCCGCGCGCCGGCAAGAACGGAGCGCCCCGCCGAACCCGCCCTCCGCGCACCGGGCCCACCGCGCAGGAGATGGTGCGCAACCGGCTGATCGAGTCACGACTAACGCCGAACACGATCTCGCTGACCGGCTTTGCGCTGAACGTGGCGGCCGCCGGACTCATCGT
Organism: Solirubrobacteraceae bacterium; assembly: GCA_035252415.1. Lineage (GTDB taxonomy): Bacteria > Actinomycetota > Thermoleophilia > Solirubrobacterales > Solirubrobacteraceae > Palsa-465. The sequence continues at coordinate 13,751 of DATFDC010000059.1, read as the reverse complement.
CGGCCGTCTGTTCTTCCTGGCCGGCATCGCGTTCATCGTGGGATCGATCATGGACACGCTCGACGGGCGCTACTCGCGCATGTCGGGCAAGGGGACGCCATTCGGCGCGTTCCTGGACTCGACGCTCGACCGCCTCGAAGAGGGAATCGTGCTGACCGCCGTCGGGGCGTACTTCGCCTCGCGGCACAACCAGGTGGCGGCCGCGGCCACCGTGGCCGCTGTGCTGTTCTCGTTGATGGTGTCCTACACGCGCGCCCGGGCCGAGGCCCTCGGGGTCGAGTGCAAGGTCGGCTTGGCCACCCGCCCGGTCCGCGTGGTGATCCTCTCGATCGGGCTGGTGTTCGCGAAAGGCGCCGGAATCGGCGACTTCGAACTGCTGGCGCCCGCGGTGTACGTGCTGGCCGGCTTAGCCGTGCTTACTACGCTGCAAAGAATCTTCCACGTACGCCGGCAGCTCAAGGCCCTCGCCGAGCAGCCAGAGCCGGTGTAACGAACTGCGTCTCGCGGAATACCTCTAGTGCCCCCGCGGGACCCCCTCTGAGAAAGGCACCACGTAAAAGTGAGCACCACAAACGGATCCACCAACGGCGCCGCGCGCTACCAGAACGACAAGGTCCGGGTGGCGATCATCGGCGTCGGCAACTGCGCGAGCTCGTTCGTGCAGGGCGTCCACTACTACCGCGAGGCCGACCCGCGCGAGTCGGTGCCGGGCCTCATGCATGTCGACCTCGGCGGCTACCACGTGCGCGACATCGAGTTCAGCGGCGCGTTCGACATCGACGCCGAGAAGGTCGGCAAGGACCTGTCCGAGGCGATCTTCGCCGGCCAGAACAACACGCTGAAGTTCGCCGAGAAGATCGGCAATCTCGGCGTTCCGGTACAGCGCGGCATGACCCACGACGGCCTGGGCAAGTACCTCAAGGAGAAGATCACCAAGGCTCCCGGCCCGACCGCCGACATCGTCGACATCCTCAAGGAAACCCGCACCGACGTGGTGGTCTCCTACCTGCCGGTGGGCTCCGAGCAGGCCACCAAGTGGTACGTCGAGCAGGTGCTCGAGGCGGGTTGTGCGTTCGTCAACTGCATCCCGGTGTTCATCGCCCGCGAGGACTACTGGAACAAGCGCTTCAAGAAGGCTGGCCTTCCGATCGTCGGCGACGACATCAAGTCGCAGGTCGGCGCCACGATCGTGCACCGCGCGCTGGCCCGCCTGTTCCACGAGCGTGGCGTCCACCTGGCGCACACCTCGCAGCTGAACGTGGGCGGCAACATGGACTTCTACAACATGCTCGAGCGCGAGCGGCTGGAATCCAAGAAGATCTCCAAGACCAACGCGGTGACCTCGATCATGGGGCACACGCTGCCCGCCGACGACGTTCACGTCGGTCCCTCGGACTACGTGCCGTGGCTGACCGACCGCAAGTGGGCGCACATCAGACTCGAGGGGGAGGCGTTCGGCGATGTGCCTCTGAACATGGAGGTCAAGCTCGAGGTGTGGGACTCGCCGAACTCGGCCGGCATCGTGATCGACGCCGTGCGCTGCTGCAAGCTCGCCCTGGACAACGGCCTCTCGGGCCAGCTCGACGGCCCCAGCTCATACCTGATGAAGTCGCCGATGAACCAGCGCCCGGACGACGAGGCGCGGGAGGCGACCGAGAAGTTCATCGCGAAGTACGCGCGCAAGACGCAGACGGACAAGCCGAAGTCCCAGAAGGCCGGCGCAAGCTGACAAGGCCTTAAACTGCCGCTCGTGCCCAGCGAGCGGCTCGCGATCGCGCAGGTGACGCCGTTCGCCTGGGAGGTAGCGCACGAGGTCAACGACTACGTCGCGCACGTCTCCGACGAGCTGGCGCGGCGTGGCCATCGCGTGCTGATCGTGGCGCCGTCGCAGAACGCGGCGCTGGTCCGCGAGAGCCGGCGGGCCATCCGCAGCGATAACGGGTCGCTCCTCAAGCGCGCCGGCGACGAGCCGCTGGTGCTCGGCGTCGGCGAGGTGCTGCCGTTCTCACCGACCCGCCGGCGCGCCGCCTCGCTGCCGCTGGACGTGGCCAGGACGATCGAGGAGGCGCTGGCCAGCCTTCCCCTGGACATCGTCCACATCCACGAGCCGTTCGCCCCCAGCGCCTCGAGCGTGGCCCTGCGCCATTCCCGCGGGCTGAACGTGGGGAGCTTCCACGCCCCTACCGAGAGGATCCTCTCCACGCAGCTCACCCGGCCGCTTTCGCGTCTGCTGTTCGGGCGCCTGGACGCCCGGACGGCCAGCTACATGGCCACCCGCGACCTCCTCCAGCGCTACTTCCCCGCGGATTACCGGGTGATCCTGCCGGGCGCCGAGGTGCAAGAGCCCGGCGACCCGACCCGCGCGCCGGAGGACACCGTGCGCATCCTGTTCAGCGCCGGTGAGGAGCGCGCCGCCCTGCGCCTGTTCATCCGGGCGCTGCGCAGTTTGCCGGCCGACGCCGAGTGGCGGGCCACGGTGTGGTCGCCGCGTCCGCTCGCCCCACCGGCCACGCTCAGCCGCGCCCTGCGCGAGCGGATGGAGTTCGTCGACGCCGACCAGATGCCCCAAGCCCAGGCGCTGTCGCGAGCCGATGTCCTGGTGCTGGCCTCCGAAGGGCTCCGTCCGGTCCCGGGCACGCTGGTCCGCGCACTGGCGGCCGGCGCCCTTCCGATCGCCTCGCGGCTCGGCGCCTACGAGGAACTGCTCGGCCAGGGCGAGTACGGATTCGAGTTCGAGCCCGGGGACGCGCAGACCCTGGCCAGCCACCTCCGCCGCGCGATCGATGAGCCCGCCCTGCGCGAGCAAGCCCGAGCCCGGCAAACGGCGCTCAGCGCCCGGTTCTCCTGGACCCGGGTGGCCGACGAACTCGACCAGGTCTACGACGGACTGATCGCGCGCCGGCACGACACGCGCGCCAACAACGCCGTCCGGGCCCGGCTCAGAAACAACCGCCGGATGATCGACGTCGACCTGCACATGCACACCGACCACTCCTACGACTGCGCGACGCCGGTCGAGGTGCTGCTCGCCGAGGCGAGATCGCGCGGTCTCGGCGCGATCGCGGTCACCGACCACAACGAGGTCTCGGGCGCTCACGCAGCGCGCGCCAAAGCCAACGGGCTCACGGTGATCGTCGGCGAGGAGGTCAAGACGGCCGAGCAGGGCGAGGTGATCGGTCTGTTCATCGAGGAGAAGATCCCCCGGGGGTTGACGCTCCAGGAGACGATCGACGAGATCAAGCGTCAGGGCGGGCTCGTGTATGTGCCCCATCCGTTCGACCGCATGCACTCGGTCCCGGACTACGAGCACCTGCTCGACGTGCTCGACGACGTGGACGCGATCGAGGTCTTCAATCCGCGGGTGGCGATCAGCGAGTTCAACGACGAGGCGGCCCGGTTCGCCGCCAAGTACCGCATCCCGGCTGGCGCCGGCTCGGACGCCCACGTGCCCCAGGGGCTGGGGTCGGTGCGGATCCGCATGCGCGAGTTCAACGGACCGGAGGAGTTCCTCGAGTCGCTCCGGGACGCCGACATCATCCGCAACCCGGCCAGCCTGCTCTACGTCCAGGCGCTCAAGTTCCTGCAGACCAAGGCGCTCCCCGAGGCGGCACGAAAAGCTTCCCGGGAGCGTCGCGTTCGGCGGGCCACGGGGCGCGACCGGCGCCGGGCGACGCCGCCCACTGGCCGCAACTCCTGATGCACTCGCAAGGACAAGCTCGGGAGCCGTCCAATCGGACAGCGATGCCCGCGACCGACGACGAGATCCGGGAGAAGTACCTCGAGCGGGCGATTCGCGAACTGAACGCGTTCTCGCGCGAGGTCCAGTCCTGCACCCACTGCCCCCGCGGCGCGCTGATGCCGGTGCTCGGGTCAGGACACCCGCAGGCCGACATCTTCCTGATCAAGTACGCACCCCGGCCCTCGGAGGTCGAGGAGGGCGTGGCGTTCTACGGGCGGGCCGGCAACGCGCTGATGAAGTCCCTCAAGCGGCTCTCGATCGACCCGCTCGCGGTGTACGGCACGCTGTGCGTGAAGTGCCCGGTGCCCGATCCAGCCATGGCCGATCCGGGCTGCGTGGCCCGTCTGGTCGAAGAGATCGCGATCGTCTCACCCAAGATCGTCGTGGTTATGGGACCCGAGGCGCTGAGCGTGGTCAACGAACTCGATCTTCCGCTCCGCCGGGATCTGCACCCTGCCCCCGGGCAGTTGCAGAAGCTCACCCCCACGATCGAGGCCCTGTACGTGCCGAACATCGACGAGGCGCTGGACGAGGATGGCGCCAAACGCGAGTTCTGGGCGGCCTTCCGGGTGCTCGGCCAGTGGTGGGCCGACCTGCCGCCTTACTAGGCGCGGGTTACGATCCGTCAGGTGAGCCACGAGCTACCGGAGCTTCGCGCTTCCGGGTGATCTCGATCATGGGTGGCCACGACAAGCGCGGCCGGTGGCGGATCGCCCCACGGTGCACCGTGCTCAGCATCATGGGCGGCAGCACACTCGACCTGAACGACGCCGAACTCTCGGACCGGGTGACCGAGATCAACGTCTACTCGCTCATGGGCGGCAGCGAGATCCGCGTGCTGGACGGGGCCAACGTGCAGGTCTCGGAGTTCGCCTTCATGGGTGGCAACGACGTGCGGATCGGCGCCGAGGTCGCGCCCGTCGGCGCACCCACCATTCGCATCCGCCTGGTGGCGATCATGGGCGGCTCGGAAGTGCGCCGCGGCCGCAAGCTGAGCAAGGCGGAACGGCGGAAGCTCCGCGAGGCCGAGCGGCAGCGCGAACTCGAACGGTAGCCACCCGGCGGTTAGACTCGCGCCATGGACCTAGAGGAGAAGTCCCTCGACGAGATCTCCGACCGCTGCGAGGAGTGCGGAGCGAAGCTCACGAAGGCGGAGATGGAGGCGGCGCTCGAGTCCGGTGGCCCGGCCCTGTGCACGGTCCACGCAGATGACGTCGTCCCCGTCGCCGACGAGGACGACGCGTTCGCCGAGGAATAGCCGGGCCGCGCGGCCGGCGCGCGTACCCGCGGCTCAGCCGCCCATCTCGAGCACGATCTTGCCGAGCTTCCCGCCCTCGGCGAAGCGATCGTACGCCGCCGGCGCCTCCTCCAGGGGGTAGGTCGCGGCGATCGGCACGTGAACCGCACCTGAGACGAACAGCGGCAGCACGGAGCGTTCCATGGCACGGGCGGTGATCGCCTTCTCCTCGAGCGGACGCGCGCGCAGCGTGGAATGACAGATGCGCGCGCGCTTTTGCATGGCCAGGCCCAGGTTCAGCTCGGCCTTGGCGCCGGCCCCGATCCCGATCACCATGATCCGGCCCCACAGGTCGAGCGCCTGCAGGTTCGCCGGGAAGTTCGGCGCGCCGACCAGCTCGAGGATCACGTCGAACGGCCCGTGCTCCTCGAACCCCTCCGGGGCGATCACCGACGCCCCGAGCTCGGCCACCGCATCCCGGTGATCGGGGTTGCGCACGGTGGCGGTCACCCGCGCCCCGGCCGCGCGGCCGAGCTGGATGGCCGCCGTGCCGACGCCGCCGGCGCCACCGTGAACCAGGAGGCGCTCACCGGCCCTCAGGCCGACCTGGGTGAACACCCCGTCGTGCGCGGTGGTGAACACCTCGGGGACCGCGCCCGCCTCGGTCCAGCTCAGGTTCTCCGGAACCGGCATCAGGATGCGCTCGTGCACGACGGCGAGCTCGGCCTGGCCGCCCCCGGCCACGATCCCCATCACGCGATCGCCGACCTCGAAGCGGTTGGCGCCGTCGCCGCGCTCGATCACCTCACCGGCCAGCTCCAGCCCCGGGATGTCCGCCGGCGCGCCCGGGGGTGCCGGATAGCGGCCTCGGCGCTGCATCATGTCGGCGCCGTTCAGGCCGGCGGCCTTGACCCGCACCAGGCACTCGCCGGCGCCGGGCGTCGGGTCCGGGTGATCCTCGACGGACAGGTTCTCGTCTTTGATCGTGACCGCACGCATCGGGAGTCCGCCGGAACCCTACGAGAGGACGGTGACCAGCGTCCCGTAGGTGAGATAGCCCCACGCGCGCTCGGCGGCGTCGTAGGGCAGCTCGATGCAGCCCAGGCTCTGCGGCGAGCCGTAGGACGCTCGCGGGATGTAGTGGACGGCGTCGCCCCCGTTGAAGTAGGCGATCCACTGCACCGGGTCCGCGTAGTGCGATCCGTCGGGGTTCGTGCCCCGCATGATCTGGCTGCGCAGCCGCTCGTACACCGGGAAGGTCCCGGGCGCGGTGCCCCGGCCGCCTATCCCGGTGTTGGCGGCGCTGCGCATGACGACGCGCCCGTTGTGGTAGACGGTCAGCGTCTCCGGGCTGCTCTCGGTGGCGAGCGCGTAGTTGTAGCCGCCCGTGTTGAACTGGCGGTGGAAACGGGCGGCCAGGAGCGCCTGCCACACGGCCGTGCCGGCGACGCCGTCCATAGCAAGGCCGTGCTGGGACTCGAACGCCATAACCGCTCCCCTGAGCACGATCGCGGGATCGTGCTCCCACAACCCGCGGAGCTGCGAGGGCCAATCCGACCCCAGTACGAGCCGCGCCGCCGGCGGCTGGAAGATCGCCCGGAGTTGCCCGGCGGTGTCACCCGGACGCGGCTGGTGCGCCGAGGAGGCCAGGTGAACGGGTAGGTAGCGCAGCTCCGCGAGCAGCTGGGCCACCCGCACCGTGGATCCGTCCTCCACGGCGAACGTGGCCGTGACGGCCCGGCGCAGCTTGGCCCCGTCCGCGCCGACAAGGCCCCTGGGGACTGTGACGTGCACGACCGTGCCCGGCAGGTACGCGCCGGTCGGCGTGTAGACGAGCGTCGTCGGGCTCGGCTGCGACCAGGCCCCCGGTGTCGACGGGGACAGCCGCGGCGTAGACCGTGCGCTCAGAGGAGCCAGCGGGGCTGAGAACCGGAGCTTGATCGAGCTGTCGCCCGGAACCGGGGCCGTGCCCTTGGGCGACACGCCAACCAGCCGCAGCGCCGGCGGGCGATGCTTGGCCGCCTGGGCCTGTCCGGCGGCGCCGGCGATCAGGACCGCCGCGGCAACCAGGATCGCGGGAATGCGGCGATAAACCATGCGTCGAAAGCTACCCGGTCGCGCGCCAGGCACACTACGAGCGTTCGAGCAGCGCCACACACTCGATGTGCGGCGTCTGCGGGAACATGTCGACGGGTCGCACACGGCGCAGGGCATACCCGGCCTCGACCAGCTGGGCCGCGTTCGGGGCCAGCGTGGTGGGATTGCAGGACACGTAGACGATCCGGCGCGGCGCGGCCTCGATGATCCGGCGCACCACCTTCTGGGAGAGCCCGGAGCGGGGCGGGTCGACGACCACGGTGTCCGGACGCCCGGCCTCCTGCACGAGCTCGCGCATTGCCAGCCGCACGTCGCCGGCGAAGAATCGGGCGTTCTCGACTTCGTTCAGGCGGGCATTGGCGATCGCGTCGGCGATCGCCTCCTCGACCAGCTCGAGCCCCCAGACCTCGGCCACCCGCGGGGCCATCAGCAGCCCGATCGTGCCAATCCCGCAGTAGAGGTCATATACGCGCTCCGTGCCCGCCAACCCGGCGTAGTCGATGGCCAGCGCGTACAGACGCTCGGCCATCTCGGTGTTGGTCTGGAAGAACGCGTTCGCCGCGATGCGCACCCGCATCCCGCCGATCTCCTCCTCGAGGTGCTCGCTGCCGGCCAGCAGCTCGGTGTCGCCGTCCTGGGTGGTCTCGGCCACGCTGTCGGTCTGGGTCCACAGCAGTCCGGAAACCGGCCCCGCGGCGGCGATCAGGCCCTCGCGATCAAGCTCGCCGGGCGAGGTGACCAGACGCATCTGCAGCTCGCCGGTGCGCCGGCCCTCCCGGACTACGAGATTGCGCAGGAACCCTTCCCGGGCCCGGCGGTCGAAGGCGGCCAGGCCCTGGGCGCGACACCACTCGAGGACCCGCTCACGCACCGCGTTGCCCGGTTCGGACGCGAGCAGACAATCGGTTACCGAGACGATCTCCTCCCAACGACCGGGGGCGTGGAAGCCGCACACCAGGCGGCCGTCCGGGTCGGTGCCGAACGAGTACTCGAGCTTGTTGCGGTAGCGCCAGGTCTCGATCGCGGGCACGATCGGCTCGAGCTCGTAGCCCTCGAGCCGACCGATCCGCCGCAACGCGTCCTCGACCTGGGCCTGCTTGACCTCGAGCTGGCGCTCGTAGGGGAGGACCTGCCAGGGCGCGCCTGGATGGGCGGCCCGAGGCTCGATCCGATCGGGACCCGCCTCCACCACCTCGATCGTCCGCGCCTCGGCATATGCGCGCTTGGACTTCTGGACCTCGGCCCGGACCCGATCCCCGGGCATCCCATCGGCGACGAACACCACGTACCCGTTCAGCCGGGCCACCCCGGCGCCGCCGAAGGCCAGCGAGTCGACCGTGAGCTCGAGGACCTCGCCCCGGGCCGGACGGGTTGCCGTCGCACGTTCCATCCGACCTAGGATGCCAGCGCCGAGCGGATGTCCGTCGGGTCGACGTCGAGCTGGAGCAGGATCCGGGTCGCCGCGCCGTCGCGCTTGTGGACCAGGGCCAGCAGGATGTGCTCGGTGCCGACCTGCCGTTCGTCGCGGATCGAGGCCTCCGCGCGGGCCCGGTCGATCACGTCCTGCGCGGGGCCGGTGAGGGCCAGCTCGCCCTCGGGCGGCTCAACCCCGAGCCCCATCATCCCCACCACCGCGGCGCGGACCCGCGCGTAATCGACCCCGAACGAGGCGAGCAGCTGAGCCGCGGTTCCGTCGGACTCGAGCAGCACGCCCAGCAGGATGTGCTCGGTGCCGATGAAGCTGTGGCGAAGCTCTCGCCCCTGCTCACCGGCCAGACGCAGGACCTCCTGCGCGCTCTCTGTGAACTGCCCAGTCAGTCGGATGTGAGTTGCTTGTCGATGGCCGCCAACACGGACTTTCGGTTGGCATGGCGTCGCTCGTAGTCGCGCAGCTTGCGCAGTTCGGCCGACGAGAGGCCGTCCAGGCGGCCTTGCACCTGAGCGGCGGTCAGCTCGTCATAGCCGAGGATCGGGAACGACTGACCGGCCCCGACCGTCCGCCGCGCGCGGTCCGCGCTGCGCAGGAGCAGGTCGAGCGACTCGGTGCGGCGAGCGCGCATCGCGGCCGCCCCGATCTGTTGCCGCCCGCGCCCGAGCATGCGCTCGGCGTCCGCGAGCAGCTGGTCGGTCTGCTGGCGCCCGCGGCTGACCAGCTCACCGACCAGTTCGTTGGCGTCCGAGCGGGTGACCCGGCCGCGTTCGGCGGCGTCGTCGAGGACCTCCTGGATCCGCTCGCGAGAGAGCACGACCAGACCAAGCGGCTTGATGATCCGGTTGATCACCTGCTCGGTGAGGACGGACAGCCCGTCGCCGGCATCGGTCTCGGCCCGACGGGTCGAGGACCGCGTCCGGCTGCTCGCGCGGGACCCCCCCGACTGGGACTTGGGTGAGGGCATGATCTGCGTCTCTCCTTCCCTGAAAGTCGCCCCGGAGCGTACCCAAACGGCTCCGGATCAAGCGCCGATGAGCAGTTCGAGCAGCGCCTTCTGAGCGTGGCGGCGGTTCTCGGCCTGATCCCAGATCCGCTGCCGCTCGCCGTACAGGACCTGCGCGGTGATCTCCTCACCGGGGTGCGCGGGCAGGCAATGCAGCGCTATCGCGCTCGGGGCGGCGAGGTCGAGCAGCTCATCGTTCAGCTGATATGGGGCCAGGCTGCGGCGGCGCTCATCCGCCGACGTGGGATCGTCGCCCATGCTCACCCAGACGTCGGTGTACAGCGCATCGGCTCCCCGCGCCGCCTCGCGCGGATCATCGGTCAGCACGGCGCCGTCCTGCGGTTCGAGCTGGTAGCCGTTGGGGGCCGCGACTCGGACATTCACGCCCGCCAAAGCCCCCACATCGATCAGCGAGCGGGCCACGTTGTTGCCGTCGCCGACATAAGCCACCGTGAGCCCCTCAAGCCGGCCGAACGCCTCGCGCAGCGTGAGCAGATCGGCCAGGGCCTGGCAGGGATGATGGCTCGGGGTGAGCATGTTGATCACCGGCACGGTGGCGTGCTCGGCCATCTCGTCGACCAGCGCGTCATCGCCGGTGCGGATTCCGATCGCTGCCGCGTGGCGCGAGAGCACGTACGCCGTGTCGCGCACCGACTCCCCGCGCGTCAGCTGGAGCTCGTCGGTACGCAGCACCATCGGATGACCGCCCAGCTCGGCGGTCCCGGCCTCGAACGACACGCGCGTGCGGGTCGACGGCTTCTGGAAGATCAGCGCCACCGTGCGCCCGCGCAGCGCATCCGAGCTGTACGGCGCTGCCTTGAGCTCGAGCGCGCGGTCGATCAGGCCGTTCAGCTCCTGAGCGCTCAGCTCGGTTCCGGTGATGAAGTGGCGCGGCAAGCGGCGAGTGTACGTTGACCCCGTGCGATTGCGCGTGCTGACCTGGAACCTGCTGCACGGACGATCCGTGCCGGGTGCCGGCCGCGACCTGTTCGAGGAGTTCTTTACCGCTCTCACACGGTGGGAGTGGGACGTGGCGCTGCTCCAGGAGGTCCCGCCCTGGTGGCCACCCAAGCTGGCCGCGCGCCTGAACGCCGATCAGCGCAGCGTGCTGACCTCCCGCAACGCGCTTCTGCCGCTGCGACGTGCGATCGCCGTCCGCCGGCCGGACCTGATCAAGTCAAACGGCGGCGGTGCCAATGCGATCCTGGTTCGGGGGGACCGAGTGCTCGAGCACCGGTGGCGCCGGCTGTGCATCTGGCCCGAGCGCCGCTGGGTCCACGCCGTGCGGCTACAGGGCGCACGGGTGTGGGTGGCCAACCTCCACGCCGGCGGGCCGATGCGCGACGCGCTGCGGGCCGCCGAGAGCGCCACAGCGTGGGCAGGCGACACCCCCCTCGTGCTCGGCGGCGACTTCAACATCCGAGGCCTGACGCTCGACGGCTTCGAGTACGCGGGCGGCTACGAGGTTGACCACGTGTTCGCGCGCGGCCTCCAAGCCTCGGCGTGCAATGTTCTCGAACGCGGCCGGCTATCCGATCACGCGCCGGTCCGCGTGGAAGTCACGATCGATTCCGCGCCAACTCCACGATCTCGGGAGACGCCTTCGACGTAGAGCCGCTGTCGAACGGCGGCTCCGGGTCGTACTCGATCCGCAACTGGATCGCCCGCGCCACATCCTCGCCGGCGAGGTGCGCCGCGAGCGTCAATGCCATGTCGATGCCCGACGACACCCCGGCCGCAGTGATCACCTTCCCCTGCTCGACCACTCGCCGGGCGACCGGCGTGGCCCCAAGCTCCGCGAGCTGGTCCACGTACATCCAGTGGGTGGTCGCCTCGAGCCCGTCGAGGATGCCGGCGGCGCCGAGCACTAGAGAGCCGGTGCACACCGACGTCGTCCACTGCGAGCTCTCATGTGCCGCGCGGACCCAGGCCAGCACCGCCTCGTCGCGCATCACCGTGTCCGTGCCGTGCCCACCGGGGAAGACGATCACCTCGGGGTGGGGCAGCTCGCTCAGGGCCTCATCGGCAGTCAGGCCGAGCATGTGATTGCCCGTCCGCTTGGGACCGGGCCCATCGGTTCCCAGGAAGTGCACGCGCGCCTCGGGCAACCGCGAGAGCACCTCGTAGGGCCCGATCGCGTCGAGCGCGGTGATCCCATCGAAGATCGGAATCGCGACGTCCATCGCCTTACGAGCCTCGTCCGGCGCGTAGGCCAAAGCCGCGGAGCATGAGCAGCGCCTTCTCGCCCATCGTCCCGTGACCGGGGAGGATCCCGAGTTGCGTGGCGGCGTCGTACACGTCGTAGAAGCCGCGCACGCGCAGCAGGCGGTTGCGGCGGATCTCGCAGTAGAAGATGCAGTGCACGACCACGAAGCGGTTGGTGGCCGGCAGGCCCTCGAGCGCGGCCCGGTGCGTGCCGAGCAGCTTGCACGGCGCGGCGACGAACCGGTCGTTGGTCAGCCGTTCGCCGGTCTGCTCGAGCCGGGCGTCGGGAAACGCCTGCCACAGGCGGGCGGGGTGGCGCACGAACTCATCGAGCCCCTCGAGCGGTTCATTGGTCAGCGGGTCCTCGTAGTGGATCTTGCTCGAGCACACCGAGCCGAAGGCGCCCTCGTCCTTGCTCGACCAGGCCGACTCCCAGGCGTCGAGCAGATCGTCGACCGAACGGTCGCTCACGTGTCGAACACCGGGAGGCCCGCCTCGGGCGTCGATGCCTCGGCGTAGCGCCGGCGCGGGATCCGGCCGGCCTGGCGAGCCAGCCACCCGGCCTCCACGCCGAGCCGGATCGCGCGGGCCATCGCGGCCGGGTCGTGGGCGCGGGAGATCGCGCTGGCGCACAGCACGGCGTCGCAGCCAAGCTCGATCGCCAGGGTCGCGTCCGACGCGGTGCCCACGCCGGCGTCGAGGATCACCGGGACGCTCGCCCGCTCGATCATGATCGAGATGTTGTACGGGTTGCGGATGCCCATCCCGCTGCCGATCGGCGAGCCCAGCGGCATCACCGCGGCGCATCCGACATCCTCCAGGCGCCGGGCCAGGATCGGGTCGTCGGTCGTGTACGGGAGCACGGTGAACCCGTCGTCGACCAGCGCCTCGGCGGCGCTTACCAGCTCGACGGCATCGGGAAGCAGGGTGCGGTCGTCGCCGATCACCTCGAGCTTGATCCAGTCGGTGTCGAACGCCTCGCGCGCGAGCTGGGCGGTGATGATCGCGTCGCGCGCCGTGTAGCAACCGGCGGTGTTCGGCAGCACCTGGACGCCGGCCGCGTCGAGCACGTCGAGGATCGAGCCCCGGGCGGCCGGATCGAGCCGGCGCAGCGCCACCGTGCACATCTGCGTCCCGGACGCCTCGAGCGCGGAAGCCAGCACCTCGTGGTTGGTGAATCCGCCGGTGCCGAGAATCAGACGCGACCCGAATTCGCGGCCAGCAATCGTCAACTGTGTCATCCGCCCTGCACCGCCACGACGACCTCCACGTTCGCTCCTTCGCGCAACTCCGTATTCGCCCACTGGGCGCGGGGCACCACCTCGCCGTCCACCGCCACGGCCACGCCGCGGCCCTCGGGCGCATTCGGCAGCGCCGCGACCACGCTGGCCACCGTAGCGCCCTCCGCGAACTCTCGACGGGTGCCGTTGATCGTGACCGTCATACCGGCACCGCCGCAAACCGCGCCGGCGCAAACTCGTCTGGGACCGGCTTGCCGATCAGCCCACCTACCACTATCTCCGCGGTGATCGGCGTGAGCAGCACGCCGTGGCGGAAATGGCCGGTCGCCCAGTGCAGGCCGCGAAGAGCGCCCGGACCGAGCGCCGGGAGGTTGTCGGGCGTGGCCGGGCGCAGGCCGGCCGACAGCTCGTCTATGACCAGTTCGGTCACCGAAGGCACCAGCTCGAACGCGTCGCGCAGCATCTCGAACACCGCGCCGGCGGTCACCGTGGTGTCGAAGCCGCGCTCCTCCATGGTCGCGCCGAGCACGTAGCGGCCGTCGCCGCGCGGCACCAGGTAGCCGCCGGTGTAGCGGACCACCCGCGTGAGGAGTCCAGGTCCGCTCGGATCGTGCAGACGGAGGATTTGTCCTTTTACTGGATGTACAGGGATCGAGGCGCCCTCGGGGACGCCATCGAGCGAACTCGACCAAGGGCCGGCGGCTACCACAACTTGCTCGGCCACCACGCGCTCTCCGCCGGCGATGCGGATCCCCGTGACCCGGCCGTCCGCGGTGGTGAGCTCGGCCACCGGCGTG
>DATFDC010000058.1:0-8194 GCA_035252415.1 Solirubrobacteraceae bacterium | reverse complement strand
CCTGACCCCGGCGCGGAACAGCTGATGGTCGTCGACCACTACCACGCGCAGGCGCTTTGCGGCGGCGCTCACCGGGTCCCCTTCCGCGCCGGCACGCGGAGCGTGACCTCGGTCCCCTCGCCGGACACCGACTCGACCTTGGCCTGACCGCCCGCGAACGCCATCCGCCCGACGATCGCGTCACGGATGCCGCGGCGCTCGGCCGGCACCGCGGCCGGATCGAAGCCGGGACCCTCGTCGCGCACGAACAGCTCGACCTGGCCGTCGCGTCCGACGTGGCAGAACACGAAGACGGGCGCTCCGTGGCCGTGACGCGCCGCGTTGCGGAGGGCCTCCCGCGCCGCCGCGACCAGTTCCTCGCACGTCGGATCGAGCGCGCGGTCCCCGATCGCACTGAACTCGACGGTGATCCCATGCTCGTCCTCGACCTCCGCCACCGCGTCACGCAGCGCAGCCACCACGGTGTCGCTGACCAACTCCGCCTCGCCGGCCATCCATGCCCGCAGCGCGTGCTCCTGCCGACGGGCCATGCGGGCCACCGCCACCGGGTCGTGGGCCTGGCGCTGGACCAGGGCCAGGGTCTGGAGCACCGAGTCGTGCAGGTGAGCGGCAAAGCGCTGGCGCTCGCGGTCGTGAGCGGTACCGGCCTTGTCGCGCGAGACGCGCAGGAACGCGCCGATCGCCACGGGCATGCCGAGCAGGAGGGCAACGCCGCCCACGATCATCAGCATCGCAATCAGTTGCAGGAGGGAGTAGGCGGCAAACATCCGGGCGACCACACCGGCGGCCAGGAACGCCGCCCATCCGACCAGCGCCACGCCGGCCACGGCTCGCCACGCGATCCCGCTTTGCGTCGATCGAGTCTCGGTCATCTGCTTCCAGGGAGCGCGCTGGCGCGGCGCGAGCCCGAGCCACACCCGCACCGCGTCGGCGACGAACACCATGCCGGCGGCCGCCGAGCCCAGGATCAGCAGCAGCGGAAGCAGGTGCTGCCAACCATTCGACACGAGTGGGCCGGGAGTGGCTCTCGGCACCCGCAGAAGCCACAGCGCCACCCAAATCGCCGCCACGCCCAGCACCGCAGCGAGCACTATCGGGGCCCGGCGGCCACGCGCCGCGCGTAGTGCCCGCGGCACGAGGACAAATGCGCCGACCAGCACGCCGATCGCGGCCGGCGCCACCGTGAAGGCCGTCGCGCCACCTTCGAGCGCGACCGCCATGCCGACCAGAGCGAGCGCGCCGGCCGCGGCGGTGAGCTGCCAGGACCGGTCAGTCAGGCGGCGCCGCATCGCGCCCCGGAACGCCGTCGTGCTCATCGGGCCGGAGTCGTCGTCGTGGCGCATGGGCCGGGCATATTGAGCGCGACGAACTGATGCTCGCGAACCTCCGCGGCGTGCCGCGTCGTCCACGAGCGCAGTTCGTACCGCGCCA
This sequence comes from Solirubrobacteraceae bacterium, assembly GCA_035252415.1. GTDB lineage: Bacteria > Actinomycetota > Thermoleophilia > Solirubrobacterales > Solirubrobacteraceae > Palsa-465. Next base: position 6,763 of record DATFDC010000058.1, on the reverse strand, counting down.
GTTGCTTAGAGAGCCCGTGGACGTTGGGGCGTCGTTCGGGAGAGACCGGGAATCCGGGCCAGTTCGGGGCAGCGTCGGGCTCAACTGTGTCCGGGTAGTCGCGGACGTACAGGCTGCCTCCGGCCGAGCTCAGGTGGAGCCTCAGCACGGGCCCGGGCACCGGCGAGGTCTCGTCGGCCTTGCCCGAGCGGCCGAGGAGGTAGTCGCCGAACACCGCCACGCCCGACGACGGGCCGTGCCCGGCCACGAGCGAGGCCACATGACCCCAGAACGGATGGATCGAGTAGATCAGCTCGAGGTGCACGCAGCGATGCTGGGGAAGGGCGACGATCGTGCGCCGGACGCCGCCGTCGACCCGTACGTCAAGTGTCCCGGTGGCGGGCAGCTCGGTTCGCCGCAGGTCTACTAGGAACGTGCCCAGTCCGGCGCGGAAGGTGGCCACCCCGCCCGTCGCGAGCACGCGTGGCGCCACCGTGACATGGCCGGCGTTGGTCGCGAACTCGACCCCGCCGGCCGCCACCGCGACGGCGGGCAGGGCGATGCCGGCGATCGGCAGGAGCGCCCAGGCTGGCCCCAGGCGGGGCCATAACCCGAGCACGACGACAAGGGCGGCCGCGGCAAGGGCGACGGCGGTCCAGCCCAATCCGAACAGGGTGGCGGCCGAGGCAACCACGGCCAGAGTGGCCAGACCCAGGCATGTGGCGCACGCCTTGGCCAGCGCCACCAGCCAACCCGAGGACAACTCGCCCGGCTCCTCGCCCTCTGCGGGGATGATCAGCCAGCAGGCCAGATACGCGAGTACCCCGACTCCCCCGATCAACGCTGCGGTCACGAATCCGGCCCGGATCCAGGCGGGATGGAGCCCTCGCGCTCGGCCAATCCCGGCACAGACGCCGCCCAGCCGACGCCCGTCGCGAGCACGGGACACCAGCCTGAGCGGCTGCTCGATCTGGAAGGTGGCCATCGGGCGCCCATTCTCGGCGCTCGTGGCGCTCGATGCCAGACGTGATGGCCCGGACGAAGGTCCGGGATATCACGGACCGGTCAGTTCGATGACCGGCCCGCGAGGATTGACGAGATCAGGCCGGCTTGGCGGTCTTACGGCCGGCCAGCCAGCCGGCCATGGCGCCGAACGCACCGCCGACGCTCAGCAGCGTGGCGCTGCGCATCGGCTTGCGCTGGGCCTTGGACGCAACCCCGCGCACGGAGTGCCGGACGGTCGCTTTGGTCGCCTTCTTTCCAATCGTACGGCCGAGACTTTTCATCGATGCCTCCGTTGTCGGGGGTCGCCTGTTCGTCTACCCGGCTGAGCCAGATGGACACGTCTGAAGTTGGAGCCATGCCGCCATCCGTGCGCGGACTAGGATTGCGCGACCCTCGATGCGCACACGACAAAGCGACGCGTTCGATGGCGGCAGCCGAGGCTGAACGCCAGATAGTGGTGTTCTCGCTGAGCGGCGAGTACTACGGGCTGCCGATCACCGCGGTGCGCGAGATCATCCGCTACGTCGCGCCGAGCGCCACGGCGACCGCCCGGGGCGCCATCCGGGGCATGATCGTCCTGCGCGGGCGGACGTTGCCGATCGCGGACCTCTCGAGCCGACTCGGCAAAGAGCTACAGATCGGGACCCGAACGCGGATTCTCGTGCTCGAGGTCGCGGGCGGGGCGCTCGGGTTGATCGTCGACGGCGTGGACGGGATCCTGCCCATACCGGCCGACCGGGTCGAGCCGCTGCCGGTCGCCACGGGTGAGGAGGGGCTCGGCGACGAGATCGCCGCGGTCGGCGAGCGCTTGATCGTGCTGATTGACCCCGAGCGCGCGTTCAGGGGTCTCCTGCCTGGCAAACCGACGCGTGCGCCGACGCGCCGGCGCAAGACCACGCCGGCGCGGCCGCGCAGGGCCTGAGCCGGGGTCAGCGCCTACGGCAGGCGCGATGATTTCACGCCCGCCGGCCAGTCGTAGGGTATGTCTGGACCGCTAAGTCAGAGGAGTTCAACATGTCCGAGCACACGACGGGAACCCGCGAGGAGTGGCAGGCCGCGCGCGCCGAATTGGCCAAGCTCGAGGCCGAGTACGCCGAGCTTGATCGCAAGGTGACCGAGCAGCGCCGTCAGCTTCCCTGGGTCCCGGTGGAGAAGGAGTACGAGTTCGACACCGAGGACGGGAAGAAGACGCTCGCCGATCTGTTCGAAGGCCGCTCGCAGCTACTCGCCTACAACATCATGTACGGGCCCGACTATTCGCTCGGGGCCTGCCCGGGGTGCACGAGCCTCGGCGACGAGCTCTCCGGCCCGCGCGTGCACCTCAATCACCGCGACGTGACACTGATCTGCTTCTCGCGCGCGCCGATCGATCGTTTGGTCGCCTACAAGCAGCGGATGGGTTGGCAGTTCCCGTACGTCTCGACGTATGGAACGGACTTCCCGTTCGACTTCGGTCTCGCGCTCACCCCCGAGCAGGCGCGCGAGGTCCCCCAGATCCAGGAGATGGTCACCAACCCGCCGGAGTTCCTCAAGGACTGGTCGCGTCAGGTCGGCGCCAAGCTCGAGGACGGGCTGCGCGAGGCACCGAGCTTCATCGCGTTCGCCCGTGAGAACGGCACCGTGTATCACACGTACACGGTGACGGCGCCCGACCCGTTCGTCGCCCCGTACCACTCGTTCCTCGAGCACCGCACGCCGAAGGGCGGAGGAGACGAGTTCAGCGTCATGCGCAAGGACGAGTATCCGGAGTGATCTCGGCGGGTTGGCTTATGCGTGCCCCGCGATCGCGTGGGGCACGTACGGCTCCTCGAGCCGCTGCATTTCCTCGGGGCTGAGCGAAAGCTGCTCGGCGGCGAGCGCATCCTCAAGGTGCTCGAGCTTGGTGGCGCCCACGATCGGCGCGGTCACGCCGGGCTTGTGCAGCAGCCAGGCGAGCGCGACCTGTTGCGGGGCGTCGCCGCGTGCGCCGGCGACTTCCTTGAGCCGATCAACGACGTCGAAGTCGACGTCGGGCTGGTACAGGGAGTCGCCGAACGCGTCGGTCTGCGCGCGCGTGGTCAGGCGCTCGCCTTCTCGGGTGCGGTTGCCGGCCAACAGCCCGCGGGCCAGCGGGCTCCACGGGATGACCCCGACGCCCTGGTCGAGGCATTGGGGGATCATCTCGCGCTCCTCCTCGCGGTAGATCAGGTTGTAGTGATTCTGCATCGAGACGAACGGCGTGGCGGCGACGTGCTGGGCCTTGGCGAACTGCCAGGCGAACATGCTGCTCGCCCCGATGTACCGCGCCTTGCCCGCATGCACGACGTCGTGTAGCGCGTCCATGGTCTCCTCGATCGGTGTGTTCCGGTCCCAGCGGTGGATCTGGTAGAGGTCCACGTAGTCGAGTCCGAGTCGCTCGAGTGACGCATCGATCGAGGCCATGATGTGCTTGCGCGAGAGGCCGGCACCGTTCTCGCCGGGCATGGTCCGGCCGTTCACCTTGGTCGCCACCACGTACTCCTCGCGCATCCCGAACAGCTTGCTGAGCAGGCGGCCGGTCAGCACCTCGCTCTGGCCGCCGTTGTAGACGTCGGCGGTGTCGAAGAAGTTGACGCCACCCTCCACAGCGCGGCGCAGGATCGGCTCGGCGCCGGCCTCGTCGAGTGTCCAGGGGCGGCTTTCGTGCTTGCCGTAGCTCATCATTCCCAGGCAGATGCGCGAGACGCGCAAGCCGGTCCGGCCGAGGTTCACGTAGTCCACGTCGTCTCCTGTTCGCTCTTATTCGGTCCGGGCGGACACGCTAGTGGGTCGAGCCGAGATGTTTCATTCGGAAGGCCGCGGCCGCACCTGGCCTACGTCGACGAGCGGACGGGAACCCGGTGCACATCCGGGGCCCGGCCCTCACCCCAGAGAAGAGATCCGCGTGATCAGGAACTCGAGGAAGCGCTCGGCGTCGATACCGACCGCCGCGTGACAGTTCGGCTCCCAACCCATGTTTCCGTGCACGTCGACGTGGGTGCGGCCACGCGAGGGCTCGGGACCGGTGTCGACGAGCACGCCGCAGTGATGAGTGGTGAGCAGCGCCCCGTCGATCACGTGGGCCATCGCCACCGCGTCGTGCACCGGTGCTCCGTTCCAGCCGTAGTGGCGGTGATGGAACTGTGAGTAGAACTCGTACAGATCCGCGACGAGCTTCCCCGCCTTCCCGGCAGCGGCCAGACGCTCGACGCGCGGCGGCGTCATCAGCGCCTGGTGGGTGACGTCGAGGCCGACCATCGTGATGTCGACGCCGCTCTGGAACACCCGGTGCGCGGCCTCCGGGTCGACCCAGATGTTGAACTCGGCGGCCGGCGTGGTGTTGCCCTCGCCGATCGCGCCGCCCATCAACACGATCCGCTCCAGTTGCGACTCGAGGCCGGGGTAGCGGGCCAGGAACAGCGCGATGTTGGTGAGCGGGCCGGTCGGCACGAGCGTGACCGGCTCCGGGCTCTCGCCGACCGTCTGGGCGATCCAGTCGATCGCGTGCATGGGCTCCGGGAGGCGTGAGGGCCCCGGCAGGTTCGGGCCGTCGAGCCCGGTTTCGCCGTGTACCTCGCCGGCCGTGCTCGTGTCACGGACCAGCGGGCGCGGCGCGCCGGCGGCGACCGGGATATCCGTGCGGCCAACGTGATCGAGCACGCGGATCGCGTTGGCGGTGGTCTTCTCGAGCGTCTGGTTGCCCGCCACCGTGGTGACGCCGAGCAGGTCGATCTCGGGGCTGCCCAGCGCGAGCAGCAGCGCGATCGCGTCGTCGTGGCCGGGATCGCAGTCCAGGATGACCGCCGTCATCGGGGCAGCATGACATCTCGGTCAGTCGTGGTGCACCCGCGTTATTCCGGGGAGCGCTTGCGCCTGCGCTTCGGTGGCGCGGGCGAGGGGGCGGTCCGGCGATCCTGTCGGTCGATCGTCGTCCACAGCACGGTGGTCCACGCGCCGTCCTCGTCGGGATGCTCGCGCGCGGTGGCCAGCAGATGCTCAATCACGCCGTTCAGATCGGCCAGGTGCTGCTCGCTGAGCCGCACCGCCGTCCGGCTCAGGCTGATCCGCCGGTCTTCGCCCGCCTCCCGCGCGAGCGTTGCCGCGTTGACGTCGGCGCGGGTTGTCTCGAGAGCGGCGGCGAGCAGCAGCGCGACATCCGCGGGCGTGGCGTCATCCTCCGGCGGCTCGACCGCGGCCGGCGCGTACACGCGCTCGACCTTGCCCCGCGGCAGCCGGCGGTAGTCGAGGATCTCGATCAGGCCGCCTTGCTCGAGTTGGTCGAGGTGGTGGTAGAGCCGGTCGGGTTTCAGCTCGAGCCGATCCGCGAGCTCCTTGGCCGACTGCGGACGGAGTACCAGCAGCTCGTACAGCCGGATCCGCAGCGGGTCGGCCAGCGCGCGGTGCACGTCGGTCAGGCGAGGCGACCGGTTCGAAGCCATTGATTGGATTTGCGTCGGTTCATTGGATTACGGTCCACTATATTCGGCTGTTTGACGCGGTTGTCCGCCTGGGTCGCTTGGCGTTAGGTTGCGCGCGTGAGCCACGAGGTGACCGAGGAGGTCGTGGCGGCTCGGCCCACCGCCGTGGTCGCCGCGACGACCACCTGGCCGGAATATCCGAAGCTGTGGATGACGCTGCTCGACGAGGTCTGGGCCTGTCTACGGGCGGGTGGAATCAACGGCGGCTGCCGCAACGTGATGCTGTACCTCGACGAGGTGCCGAACGTAGAGGTCGGCGTTGAGGTGGCCCGGCCGTGCCCGCTGACCGGCCGGGTCGTGGCGTCGAGCCTGCCCGCCGGGACCGTCGCCAAGTCGGTCCACTGGGGAACCTACGACGGCCTCGGCGGGGCGCACGACGCAGTGAAGGCATGGTGTCGCGCCAGCGGCCGGCCGCGTGCCGGACCGTGGTGGGAGGTCTACGGTCCACACCGCGACGATCCCACCGAGGTGTGGACCGAGGTGTACTACCTGTTGCGTTAGAGCACGAACGGAATCAGCATTTTGGTCGCGGTCCGGTAGGCCGGGTACGCCGTGGGGAACGTCGCGATCAGGTTCTTCTCCTCCACGGATGCCGAGTAATAGAAGTAGCCGGTCAGGACGACGGCGACGATCAGGCCGAGCAGGTCGGTGGCCAGCGCGGTCCCGATCAGCCCGAGCAGGAGTCCCGAGTAGATCGGGTGACGGACGAACCGGTACGGCCCGGAGGTGACCAGCTCGGGCTCGACCCTCTGGGTCATCGGCATGCCCCAGTTCCGCCCCAGGTGGATGCGCGCCCACACCGCGAGGGCGAGCCCGCATGCGAACACCACGGCTCCGATCACTCCGAGAACCGGGCTGTGGACGGCGAGGCTGCCGCCGCGGAACACCCGGACAAGAATGAACACCGCCAGAGCGGTCACGCCGTTGAAGGGAAGCCGGCGCAAGCGTCCAGTGCTCTGCTTGGCGCCGAAGGCGGAGACGAGCCAGTAGAGCCAGAAGACGCCCCAGGTGATTGCTATGGCGATTCGCAGCGCGTGCATTGACGAGCGGCACGCTACGCCGCGGGGGCACTCGCCGTCATCAACCCACGGGTGGATCTGTGGGTGGATCCTGCGCCCCCGGTCAACCCGCCGGCGCAGTGTGGTCGTGAGTCTGTGCGTCAGGGTGGAACGGGCGCCCTGAAGATGGGCGATCCAGGACTCGAACCTGGGACCTCTTCCTTATCAGAGAAGCGCTCTAACCGACTGAGCTAATCGCCCGGGCGCGCCCATTCTAGCCGCGGGCGAGGGCCCGGGCACGCGGGG
>DATFDC010000057.1:0-4640 GCA_035252415.1 Solirubrobacteraceae bacterium | reverse complement strand
GATGTGGAAGGCCTGCTTGGGTCCCGCGGCCTGGCGGCGCCACTCGTAGAAGCCGTCGGCGATGATCAGGCAGCGGTAGCGCTCGAACGCTCGCTTGAAGGCGGGGCGCTCAGCGACCGTCTCGACCCGGGCGTTGATCATCTTGAGGCCGGCGTCGGAGTGCTTGGCCCACGATGGGACAAGGCCCCACCGCAGCAGCTCACCGCGAGGGTTGCCGTCCCGGTCGGTCGTTACTGCCAGGACCTCGTCCCCTGGAGCCACGTTGAACCGCTGCCGGATCTCGATCGCCTCGCCGATCGGGAAGCGACCGCGAACCTCAGCAGGGTTCGGCGCGGCCAGCGTGTAGCGCCCGCACACGGCCTCGGGTCAGCGAGATCGCGCGGCGATCTGCTCGGCGCGCTCGGCCTGAGCGCGCTTCTGACGTCGTCGGCCGAAGACCGCCAGCACGGCGATCACGAGCGCCACGAGCACGAAGGCCCAGAAGATCGAGAGCTGGACCGACATCCCGCCGAAGATCTGGCCGATCCCGTAGACGATCCCGAAGGCAATTGCGAGGATCGCGATGACGAGGACGACCGCGATCACGATGCCTCGGACGCGGGCCAGGACGCCGGCGCTGGCCGGCGGGGCGATCAGCCCGATGAATCTGAGGCTGCGAAGCTGCCGCGTGCTCGGCGCCTCGACGCCGAGGCGCTCGGTCGCCCGCTTGAGGTCGTCGGCCCGGCGCTCGGCCAGCGCGAGCGAGGCATCGGCCATCTTCCGGATGCCCGCGTGCTCCTGTGCACCTCGAGCGGACGCCAGCGCCCGCTGGAAGTGGGCGCGAGCCGCTTTGGCGTCATAACGCTCAGCGGCGCGGTAGCCGAGGATCGCCTGGGCGGCTGCCTTGTAGCGAGTCTCGGCCTCGAGCTCCTCGTCGGACTTGCTCTCAAGCTGCTGCATGGCGGCCATCTGGCCGCGCTGCTCGACCCGCATAATCCGCTGCTGCTTGGGCATGGCCAGATGAGTCTAGCTCCGCGCACGGGGTGCGGAGACCGTCAGGCGTCGGGCAGACGGTGAGTGACCCCGCCGAAGCGCGCGAAGTCCCGATCGTAGGACACGATGTCCGCGCCGTGCTCGACCGCGATCGCCACAAGATGTGCGTCGGTTGTGAGGTTGCCGCCCGTCCCGGTGTCGCGCAGCAGTCCGCGCAGCAGGCTTGCGTGCCGGGGAGTGGGCTGGGCAACGACTGCCGCTGGCGCCGCGAGCCAGGCCTCGACTTGACTCGTTGCCTCATCCGGCGACAGTGGGGTCGGGAACACAGCTGAGCTCGTGGCAACGCGGATGAAGGCGAGCAGGACGACCCAGGCGAACCCGACGGCCTCCGTGCCCGTCAGGGCGGCGTCTAGCCACGCCAACGATCGTTCGTGGTGGGTGCTCGCGCGGTCGACCGCGTACAGCAAGACGTTCGCGTCGACTACGACCAACCGCTCAACGACCCTCGGTGAGTCGACGCGCGAGCGCCTCGTCCTCGAGTGCGCCGGACACTCGCAGCGCCTTCGTAAGGTCGACGCGCGCGGGTCCCAACGTCCTTGGTGTGGTCGTCCGAACCTTCTTCGAGGGCGGGGGAGCCAGGCCTGCCCTGATCGCGTCGTTGACGGCCTGCTTGAACGAAAGCCCCCGCTCCTGCATCAGCCGCTCGACCAGCAAGCGCGTATCGGGGTCCAGCGTGACCGTGGTTCTCACCGGTGCATCATAGCATCACTAGTCTTGATGACTTGATGTGTCGCCGCGCGCGATTGCGTAGACCACCACCGGCAGGTCCATCAGCGAGTCAGATCGGAGTGGCTCCATGCCGAGCCTCCTGGCCACCGCGATCGAGCGGTAATTGTCGGCAACGATCATCGCGGTGAGGTACGGCACGTTCAGGTCCCGGAAGCCCCAATCGAGGCACGCCTGCCCGGCCTCGGTGGCGAAGCCGTGACCCCAGGCGTCTGCCCGGAGCACCCAGCCGACCTCGGTCTCGTCGAACTGAGGCCAGTACTTCAGCCCGCTGCGGCCCAGGAAGCGGCCGCTGGCTCGTTCGAGGATCGCCACCAGGCCGTGCCCGCGCTCGTGCCATTCGAGCTCGTTGCGCTCGAGGCGCGCCCGCGCGGAGGAACGATCGAACGCTCCCATCGTCCGCTTGACCTCCGGCATCGCGTGCAGTTCGACGACCTCGTCGAGATCGGCCGTCGTGAGCGGCCGCAGGACCAACCGATCCGTCTCGATCAGCATGCCGGTGGCCCAGGCTAGCCGGGTTCCGTCAGCGCGATGATGTCGCTGCGGTCGATCGGGCGGCCGCTGGCGCGCTTCATCGCAATCAGGTCATCCAGGCCCGCCACCGGGACGGGCACGTCGAGCTCGATCACGAGCGCGCGCGCGCGGAGCTTGGCGTAGGGAGCGGCGCCCGCGGGGGTGGCGTGGATGTCGATGCCACCAGCGTCCGTGTCTAGCTCGAGCACGCCGGTTTCGGGGATCGAAAGCGGACTCGGGGCGCGGGCGCCGACCGGTCGTGCGCCCAACTCCATCAGAGCGGCCAGCAGGCGCCGCCGATTGTCCGGAGTTGGCTCGGGGACCAGGTCGAGGTCCTGCGTAGTTCGCGGATGGCCGTGAGCCTGGACTGCCAGCCCGCCGATCACCACGTAGTCGACCTGATGCGCCGCGAGCACCCGGAAGATCGCCGCCGCGTCGATCGGGATCTCGTGGCGGGTCACGAAGGCTTGGCCCGAGCGCGCTCGCCGGCGATCGAGACCTGGCCGGCGAGGCGGTTCCAGGTGATCGCCTGGGCCAGGCGATCGGCTGGCGGGCGCAAGCGAAGGGCTCGAAGACGCTTCGGATCGCAGTCCAGCTGACCGCGCTTCGCGACGATGTCGGCTTCTTCTCCCATGACCGACAACAAGCGATTGATCGTTTCGATGGTCGGCGAGAGCTCGCCGCGTTCCAAACGGCTGATCGCCGCCTGCGTCGAGCCGGCTCGCAGGGCCAGCTGGGCCTGCGTCAACCCATTGGCGAGGCGGCGTTCCCGGATCAACCTGCCTGCGTCCACACCGCGAATATACCTGATACGGCATATCATGTCCCGGGCCCGCCGCGGCGATCTCGTTTAGAACCCAGTGCAACTCGTGCTGGTTCACATAAGATCGATTATCGAGCGTTCAAGAAGGCGCTTGCAGGGCTGGCCGCTCCCCTGCGAGTAGGCTCAGCGCCGTGGCGGAGGAGCGTCTGATCGGACATGTAGCTGTCGACTCGGGCAGCGTCGTGGTCGGTGATCCGTGCTATCTGGTCGCCGGTGGATCCGAGCGCGATCCCGAGTGGCAGGACGTGGTCAAGCAGCTGTTCGACAAGCAGAACCCGGGCCGCATCGACGGCACAAGCGCCGTGCAGGTGCACGGCACGATCATGACGATGACCCCTGCTGGCGACGACATGTATCCCGTGTACGCCGACGTCGACGACGACGGCCGGGTTCTGGGCCTGCGGATCGATCTGCGTCCGTCGCCGACCTAGCCCTGTGGTCTCGCCGAGGCCCGAGACGGCCGCACAGCGCGCCGGATGGCCGCGCGGCGCGGGCGCAGCCTCGCAGCGCTCCCCGCCGCATTGCCCGCCCCGCCGACGGGACCCCGATCGATCCCACGTGACCTGGCGCCCGCATCGGGGCAATGAAGAAGGCCGCCGAGGCGCGCCTGGCCGGCTGGCTCGTCTCCGATTACGGGTGCCGGCTCGCAGAGCACGAGGATCCCGGCTTCGCGTTCACCCTCCCAGCCGATGTAACCGTGCTCGGCAGGGCCGGCCTAGCAGATCGATTATCGAGCGTTACTCGGCGACGTTTCGCCCGTGGCCTGAGGGCTCGCCGATCGGTCTGCTTCCCAGCCCAGGCTTATGCTCGGTTGGGTGATCTCGCGGTTTGCCCGGTGGTACGACGCGCGTCTGGTGAGGGGCGATGCGTTGCTGGCGGGCCTGCTCCTCGTGGCGTTCGTCCTGCCCAGCGAGCTTGCGGAGGCGGACGACGTGGGCGTCGGCCTGGCCTTCTCGGTCGCGCTGCTGGCGTGCGTCCCGTTCCGCCGGCGCGCTCCCGTGGGTGTGTTCGTCGCGGTCAGCGTGCTCTGTCTCGCCCAGTTCGCCGTACTCGATCGCATCGTGGCTGGCGACGTCATCGCGTTGATCGCGCTGTACACGCTCGTCGCCCTCGGGCCGGACGCGCGACTGGGTGCAGTCGGGACGGCGTGCGCTGTGTTCGGGGCACTGCTCGCCGCCGCGCGCTGGGAGACATCGGACGATTCGGCATCCGGGTTCCAGGTCGTCGCCACGACCGTGATCTCGACGCTGCTGGCGGCGACGCTCGGCGCCTGGCGACGCTCACGCCGTGCCCAGCTCATCGCGCTCGAGGACCGGAACCGCCTGCTGGCTCTCGAGCGCGATCAGCAGGCCGCGGTCGGGGCCGCGATTGAGCGCGTCCGGATCGCCCGCGAACTGCACGACGTCGTCGCGCACTCGCTGTCGGTCATCGTCGTGCAGGCCGACGGCGCGGCCGCGGGCGCCGAGCAGCGCCCCGGTGTGGCGGCCGAGGCGCTGCGCACTATCGGGGACACCGGACGCGACGCGCTCGCCCAGATGCGGCGCCT
>DATFDC010000056.1:0-8083 GCA_035252415.1 Solirubrobacteraceae bacterium | reverse complement strand
GCGGGAAGGACCACGCGCCGGCGCACCAGGACGAGCCGCAGGCGCCAGCCCCGGGTACCGGCTCCCGCGCCGATCGCCCCGCCGCCGATCGGATCCACCCGCCGCGTCGCACGTGAGAGAACGAGCACGTGAGACCGGCCGTCCGGGTTGACCGCCACCAGTCCGCGGGCGTAACGACGCACGTACAACCCACCGGCCTCCCGCAGCGCGTCGATGCTCCGCGGCGGCGGCGCCAGCGCCGGGCCCAGCTCCACCCCGTACTCGGGGAACCACTGCGGCTCTGAGCCGACGTCCATGTTCACGAACGTGTGCGAGCCCTTGATCAGCAGGTAGGAGCCGAGCACGAAGCCGCGCGCCCGCCGATCACCGGCCGACAGGTAGGACTGGGCGATCAGCACCTTGCCCCGCCGCACCAGGCCGAGCGCACGGTTCATTTCAAGACGCCAGTCGACCGGTGCGTAGAAGCTCGCCGGCCCACTCTCGGCGAAGCCCTCGATCATCACGCCGTCGGGGATCGCGTAGTTCGTGCGGTCGCGTGTGGTTATCCACGAGCCGGCATTCGGGATGAACCACAGCCGTCCGTGCAGGCGGCGCTCCTCGTAGCGCATGAAGCGATCGATCCGCGCGGTCCACGCCGCCTCCCCCACGAAGTACTGGAGCGGCGGTGAGAAGTTGCTCGCCCCGAGGTACTGCGGGACGCTCAGCGAGTCGGCGAACACACCATCGTCGCCGAGCAGCGACGCCTCGTACAAGACCCGCCTCGCCCAATACGAGCGCCATCCGCTGTCGGGGTTCATCAGGTACCAGCCCCACTGGGACTGGAACACGCGCCGGCCGTCCTGGTGCCAGAACCACGATTCGTGCCGGGTCACCGACCCGTAGTCAGAGGCCCACTTATCGCCGATCCGGAACGGGACCGGGCCGTCGCCGATCCCGAGGCGGTAGTGCAGGACGAGAAAGCCCGGGTCCACCGCGCGCAGCCGCTCCGCGGTCTGGCGCGAGACCTTCTGCGTGCCGTCGACGTGCCTGGCCACGAACCGCACCTGGGCGTCGGTCATCGAGTCCGGCAGCTGGTCGTCCCAGACGTGGACGGCGGCGCTGGTGTCCGGAATCGGCCGGCGGGCCAGGGCGGTCGCGGGCAGCGCCAGCGCGAGCGCCAGGGCCAGGATCAGAACGTCGGCTGGTACTCGCCGTAGACGTCGCGCATCGCGCCGCATACCTCTCCCAGCGTGCAGCGGTCCTTGAGGGCCTCACGGAGAACCGGCAGGACGTTGTCGGTCCCCTGCGCGGCCTCGCGAATCTCCTCCAGGCGGCGCTCGACGACCGAAGCGTCCCGGTCCGCCTTGAACGCCTTGAGCCGCTCGACCTGCTCGCGCTCGGACTCGGGATCGACGCGCAGGATGTCCGGCACCTCGGGCTCGCCCTCGTCGACGAACTTGTTGACACCGACCACGACGTCCTGCCCGGTGCGGTAGCGCTCGTGGTAGCCGAACGCGGACTCCTCGATCTCGTTCTTGATGAAGTCGATCGCCTCGACCGAGCCGCCCAGGCTGTCGACCTTGTCGATCAGCTCCGAGGCGCGCGTCTCGATCTCGTCGGTCAGCGCCTCCACGAAGTAGGAGCCGGCGAACGGGTCGACGCTGTCGGCCGCCCCGGACTCGTGGCCGATGATCTGCTGGGTGCGCAGCGCGATCTTGGCCGCCCGCTCGGTGGGCAGCGCCAGCGCCTCGTCGAACCCGTTGGTGTGCAGCGACTGGGTTCCCCCGCACACCGCCGCGAAGCCCTGGAGCGCCACCCGGACGATGTTGTTCTCGGGCTGCTGGGCGGTCAGGGTCACCCCGCCGGTCTGGGTGTGGAAGCGCAGCCGCCAGGAGCGCTCGTCCTTGGCCTCGAAGCGCTCGCGCATGATCCTGGCCCACATCCGCCGCGCCGCGCGAAACTTGGCCACCTCCTGGAAGACGTTGTTGTGGCCGTTGAAGAAGAAGGCCAGGCGGGGCGCGAAGTCGTCGACGGCCAGGCCGGCCTCGAGCGCGGCCTGCACGTAGGCGATCCCGTTGGACAGCGTGAAGGCCACCTCCTGGACGGCCGAGCAGCCCTTCTCGCGGAAGTGGTAGCCGCTGATCGAGATCGTGTTCCAGCGCGGGATCCGCTCGCGGCAGTAGGCGAACAGATCGGTGGTCAGGCGGATCGCGCCGTGCGGCGGATAGATGAAGTTGCCCCGCGCCATGTACTCCTTGAGGATGTCGTTCTGCGTCGTGCCGCGCAGCTGATCGGCCGGGACGCCCTGCTCCTCGGCGACCAGCTCGTACAGGAGCAGGAGCACCGAGGCAGGTGCGTTGATCGTCATCGAGGTCGAGACCTGGTCGAGGGGGATCTCGTTGAACGCGGTGCGCATGTCGTCGATCGAGTCGATCGCCACCCCGGTGCGACCCACCTCGCCGAGGCAGCGCGGGTCATCGGAGTCCAGGCCGAGCTGGGTGGGCAGATCGAAGGCCATCGACAGCCCGGTCGAGCCGTGGGCGAGCAGGTAGCGGTAGCGCTCGTTTGACTCCTTGGCGCTCGCGTACCCGGCGTACTGGCGCATCGTCCACAGCTGCTTGCGGTACATGTCGGGGTGGATGCCCCGGGTGTAGGGGTACTGGCCCGGTTCGCCGAGCCGCTCGGGGAGGTCGGCAGGCAGGTCCTGCTCGTCATACAGCTGCTTGATCTCGATCCCGGAGTCCGTGAAGCGTCTGGGATCTTCGGGACCGACGATCGGGGCGATTGTGCGATGCTCGTCGGCGGTGGCCATGCCCGCGAGGTTACCCACCCTCGGCGGCCAGAGACGCGGTCAGAGCACCTTGGAGAGGAACGACCTGGTGCGCTCGTGGCGGGGCGAGCCGAGCACCTCGGCCGGAGGACCGGACTCGACCACGACGCCCTCGTCCATGAACACGACCTGGTCGGCCACCTCGCGCGCGAAGCCCATCTCGTGGGTGACCACGATCATCGTCATTCCGTCGCGGGCCAGCTGGCGCATCGCGTCGAGGACGTCGCCGACGAGCTCGGGGTCGAGCGCCGAAGTCGGCTCGTCGAACAGCATCAGCTTGGGCTCCATGGCCAACGCTCGAGCGATCGCCACGCGCTGCTGCTGGCCGCCCGAGAGCGCCACCGGGTAGGTGTCGAGCTTGTCAGCCAGACCGACGCGCTCCAACAGCTGCTGGCCCCGGAGACGCGCGTCCCCGCGGGGAACGCCCTTCACCCGGATTGGAGCCACGGTCACGTTCTCGAGCGCGGTCATATGCGGGAACAGGTTGAAGTGCTGAAACACCATCCCGATCTCGGCCCGCTTCCGGGCCACCACGTCCTCCCGCAGCTCGTAGAGCTTGCCGCCCGACTCGCGGTAGCCGATGAGCTCGCCATCGACCGAGAGCCGGCCGGCGTTGATCTTCTCCAGGTGATTGATGCAACGCAGAAATGTCGACTTGCCCGACCCGGAGGGGCCGAGGATGCACATGACCTGCCCGCGATCGACCGAGAGATCGATGCCCTTGAGGACTTCGAGGCGACCGAAGCGCTTGTGCACAGCTTCGGCCTGGAGCATCACGGTCATTGCTGGCGGCTCCCGAAGGTGAACCATCGCTCGCGCATGGACGCGGTCCCGGCACGGGAGAACCCGCGCCCGTAACGTCGCTCGAGGAAGTACTGGCCCACATACGCCACGCTGGTCATCGCCAGGTACCACAGACAGGCGACGATCAACAGGGGGATCGTCTGGTACGTGGCGTCGTAGATGTGCTGGGCCTGCGTAAGCAGCTCAAACAGGGAACCCCCTACCGCGACGGCGAGAGAGGTGTTCTTGAGCATCGAGATCGTCTCGTTCCCGGTGGGCGGCAGGATCACCCGCATCGCCTGGGGCAGGACGATCAGGCGCATGATCTGGAGCCGCCCCATCCCGAGCGACGCCGCGGCCTCGGTCTGGCCCTCGTCGACCGAGATGATGCCGGCGCGAACGATCTCGGCCATGTACGCCCCCTCGTTGAGACCGAAGCCGAGCAGACCCGCGACGAAGAACGTAATCGTGGCGTTCGTGTTGAGATGGATGAACGACGGGCCAAACGGAATGCCGAGATCGATCGTCTTGTAAAGCGCGCCGAAGAACCCCCAGAACAGGAGCTGGACGTACAACGGAGTCCCGCGGAAGAACCAGATGTAGAGCCAACTGGCTCCGGAGACGATCGGATTCGGCGACTGACGCATGACCGCCATCAGGATCCCGATCAGGATCCCGATGACCATCGAGAGCACGGTCAGCTCGAGGGTCTTGACCACGCCCGACAGGATCCGGTGGTCGAACAGGTACTGGCCGACCACGTGCCACTGGAAGCTGCTGTTCGTGATGACCGAGCGGACCAGGGAGGCCGCTATGACCAGCACGATCGCCGCGGCGATCCATCGCCCCGGGCGCCGGACCGGGACGGCCTCGATCTCCTCTGGCCGTCCCGTCCGGGCTTCAGTCAGTTCCGAGGTCTCCACCTCGCCGCGATTATCCGCTCAGCACCCTCAGCTCGTCGCGCCGTTGATCTTCACGGCCGAAGCGGGGATCACGATGCTGGCCGGGAGGCCCCACTTCTTGAAGATCGCCGTGTAGGTCCCGTTCTGCACGAGCTCCTTCACCGCCGCTTGCACCGCAGGCGCCAGACCAGAGTTCTTCGGAATCGCGAGTCCATAAGGCCCGGTGGCGTACGCCGCGCCGGTCAGCTTGAACTGCCCGTTGGTCTTCTTCACCTGGTACGCCGCGACCGGCGTATCGGCAAACCCGAGCTGGGCGCGCCCACTGGCCACGGCGAGATTCGCGCCGTTCTGGTCCGTGTAGGAAAGAACTGTCACGCCTGGCTTGCCTTCCTTCTTGCACTTGGTGCTCTGGGTGCCGGCGTCGGCCTCCTCCGTCGTGCCCTTCTCCACCGAGACGGTCTTGCCGCAGATGTCGGCGATCGAGCTGATCGTCGTGCCGCCGGATGCCTTGGTGTAGAACGACTCGCCGACGCTCGCGTAGTCGACGAAGTCGACGGTCTTCTCGCGCGTCTTGTTGTCGGAGAACGACGAGGCGCCCATGTCGTACTTGCCGGCGGCGAGACCCGGGATGATGCTGTCGAACGTCACGTTGACGACATTGGCCTTCAGGCCCATGAGCGCCGCGATGGCTTTCGAGAGGTCAGCGTCCATCCCGATCACGGTGTGTCCGTCGGGTGCGAAGTACTCGTCCGGCGCGTAGCTCGCGTCGGCCGCCACGGTCAGCGTGCCCTTCGATTTGATCGCCGCCGGGACCAGCTTCGCGACCGCCGCGTTGGCGCCGCCGCTCGAAGAGCTGGCCGCCGATGTCGAGGTCGACGTCGAGGTCGACGCGGGGGCTGCAGGGGCAGCGCTCGAGGACGCGCTGCTGCTGCTGTTGCTGCTTCCACACGCGGCCAAGAGCGCGGCGCACGACACGATGAGCGCCGCCAGCAGCGGTTTGCACCTAGTAACCATCCGACTCCTTCTCGTTGTTAAGCCCCAGATTGAGCGCGATCAGCATATGCAAGAAAACGCCGGGACGCGGGCGTCTTAACCCTGCGCAAACCGTCGACTAGCCTTTGGATCATGCAGATCCGCGTCCGCCTGTTCGCCGGTTTGCGCGAGCGTGCCGGAGCGAGCGAGCTCGAGCTCGAGCTTCCCGAGGGTGCCCTGGTCGCCGATGCGCTCGAGCGGATGCGCGAGCTGACCGACGGCGTGCCGGTCGTGATGGCGGTCAACCACGAGTACGCCGACCCCGGGTCGTCACTCGAAAGCGGGGACGAGGTCGCGCTGATCCCGCCCGTGTCGGGTGGCTCGGTCGGCGCGCTCCATGTTCGGCTGACCGGCGAGCCGCTGAAGCTCGACCCGCTGGTCGAGATGGTTCGTGACCCGCGCGCGGGCGCCGTGGTCACGTTCCTCGGCGTGACCCGCGAGGTGGCCGAGCTCGAGTACGAGGCCTACGCCGAGATGGCCGAGCGCCAGATGGCCGAGATCGTGGCTCGGGCGGTCGAGCGCCACGGATTGTGCGCGGCCGCGGCCGAGCATCGGGTGGGCACGGTGCCGCTGTCCGAGCCATCGGTGGCGATCGCCGTGTCGGCTCCGCATCGCGACGCCGCGTTCGCCGGCGCGCGGGAGATCATCGACGAGCTCAAGGCCCGTGTCCCGATCTGGAAGAAGGAGGAGGGCGAGTGGGTGCCAGGGGCGACGCCGCCGACTCAGCCCTGAGGTCGCTCCCGGCCGTCCACGAACTGGCCGGCGCGCTGGAAGCGCCGCACGTCCTGGCCGTGGCGGCGGCCCGCGCGGCGATCGAGGAGCGGCGGGCGGCGGTGAAGGCCGGCGCAGCGGTGGACGGGGACCTGGTGGCGCGGGCCCAGGAGCTGGTGGCCGAGCTCCAGCAGCCATCGCTGAGGCGCGTGATCAACGCCACCGGCGTGATCCTCCACACGAACCTGGGCCGGGCACCGCTGACCGCGAGCGCGCGCGAGGCGGTGGCGCGCGCAGCTGAGGGCTACACGAACCTCGAGCTCGACCTGGAGTCCGGCGAGCGCGGGAGCCGACACGCGCACGTCGAGGGCGTGCTGCGTGAGCTGACCGGAGCCGAGGCCGCGATCGTGGTCAACAACGGGGCGGGAGCGGTCCTGCTCGGCGCGGCGGCACTGGCCGGTCCGGGCCGGGCGATCGTGGTGGCGCGTGGGCAGTTGGTCGAGATCGGCGGCGGCTTCCGGATCCCCGAGGTCATCGCGCAGTCCGGTGCCCGGCTGGTCGAGGTGGGGACGACGAACCGCACGCGGCTGGCCGACTACGAACGGGCGCTGCAGGCCCACGACGACGTGGCGGCGATCATGCGGGTGCATCAGTCGAACTTCCGGACGGTCGGGTTCGTCGAGGACGTGCCGGTCGAGGCGCTGTGCGAGCTGGGCGTGCCGGTGATCGACGACATCGGGTCGGGATGGCTGGCCGGCGAGCTCGCCGTGGAGGAGCCGCTGATCGGCGACTCGGTGGGCGCGGGCGCAGCGCTGGTCTGCTGCAGTGGCGACAAGCTGCTGGGCGGCCCACAGGCCGGGTTGATCGTGGGCCGGCGCGAGGCGGTGGCGGCGGCGCGGCGGCACCCGCTGGCCCGCGCTCTGCGCATCGACAAGCTGTCTCTGGCCGCGCTGGAGGCGACGCTGCGCCTCTACCGAGACCCCGACCGCGCGCTCCGGGAGATCCCGACGCTGGCGATGCTGACCGCAGCCGAGGAGACGCTGGCCGTCCGAGCCGAGCGACTGGCGGCGGGGATCGGGGAGCGCGCGAGCGTCGTCCGGGCCGCCGGCAAGGTCGGAGGTGGCGCGCTCCCGTTGCTCGAGCTCGAAGGACCCGTGGTGGCCCTGGAAGGGGAACCCGAGGCGCTCGCCGGAACGCTGCGCCGCGCTGACCCGCCGGTGATCGCGCGCATCGTCGATGGGCGCGTGTTGCTTGACCCGCGCACGATCGACGACGAAGAGATCCCGCTGGTGATCACAGCGCTCGCCGAATGCAGCCGCTGACGCTCGGTACCGCCGGCCACATCGACCACGGCAAGACGGCCCTGATCCGTGCCATGACCGGCGTGGACACCGACCGCCTGCCCGAGGAGCGCGCGCGGGGGATGACGATCGACCTCGGCTTCGCGCCGCTCCAGCTGCCCTCCGGCCGGCGCCTGTCGGTGGTCGACGTCCCGGGGCACGAGCGGTTCGTGCGCACGATGGTCGCCGGCGCCACCGGGATCGACCTGTTCCTGATGACGATCGCCGCCGACGACGGCGTGATGCCGCAGACCCGCGAGCACGCCGCCGTGCTGGCCGGCCTCGGTGTGACCCGCGGCGTGGTCGCCGTCACCAAGTCTGACCTCGCCGACCCCGAGCTGGCCCTTCTCGAGGCGGCCGAGCTGCTCCCCGAGGCCCGCCCCGCTCCGCGCCGACACCGCCACCGCCTCGGCGCCCGGCAGCAGCTCGGAGGCCTCGATCAGCGCGAGGTCGGGGTCGGCCAGGTCGCTCTTGGTCACGGCCACCACGCCGGTCTTCACCCCGAG
>DATFDC010000055.1:0-2095 GCA_035252415.1 Solirubrobacteraceae bacterium | reverse complement strand
TGGGGGAGACGGGCGGGGCGGAGATGCGAGGGCCTGACGCCGGGCCGACCGCGGAGGTTTGGGGGCTGGTGTCGGCGCCGGTCGCGAGAGAGGGGCCACACGCGCCGGCGAGCAGGGCGATCGAGATCAGCAGGCACGCCGAGGCCGTCCGCACCGGCCAATGGTATGGTCGGATACCTTTGGGCCGTCGCCGAGGTGGCGGAACAGGCAGACGCGTCGGTCTCAAAAACCGATGTCCGCAAGGACGTGCGGGTTCGACTCCCGCTCTCGGCACCACGGTGGCGTTGAACGGTACCCGGCCAATGCCCGGTTACGGTCCGAATTCCGCACGTCGTGGCCATCCCGCGCTCAACAGCCGGCGCGATTCCGCACGTCGCGGCCATCCCGTGCGGAATCCGCGCCCGCGCGGCCGTCTGTGGCGCGACCGGCTTGCCGACCTCGGCCCCGACCGAGTTCAGCGACGGAAGCAGCAGGACCGGGAAGCCGATCGACGTGCCCGCGATGCCGGGTGCCCACGAGAACGCGACGGATGCATTCTTGTGACTGATCGACGACCCGAACGCCGTTTTCAGTGACGACGCCGAGCGATCACAACCGCCACGGGGATCGCTACCAGGGCCAGCACGAGGAGCGCGAGTACGCCCGGCTGCATGACGCCGTAATCCTATCCCTCGGCGTTCGCACGGCTGAATCCGCCTGACGCGACATGTGGACAATGGTGGCCGGTTGGGATGGCCGCCTGGCCGCACTTTTTCGCCATCCCGTGCGGAATCCCGCGCCGGATTCCGCACGTCTTGGCCATCCCGTGCGGAATAGCCGGCGCGATTCCGCGCGTCGTGGCCATCCCGTGCGGAATCCGCGCCACGGGACCGGCCTGGCGGCTACACCTTCATCGTCCCCGGCAGCACGAAGTAGAAGAACAGCCCGACCAGGATCAGGTAGCCGAGCAACACCAGCGTCCAGCCCATGTTGTGCCGGATCACCTCTCCCTCACGACGCACGTAGCTCGTCGTGGCCACGCCCACGCTCGCCGTCTGTGGCGCGACCGGCTTGCCGACCTCGGCCCCGACCGAATTCAGCGACGGAAGCAGCAGGACCGGGAAGCCGAGCAGCTGTCCAACCGTCTTCTGGAACGCACCGAACAGAGCGTTCGTAGACGTGTTGCTGCCAGACAGCGCGACGCCGATCCAACCGACGATGGCGGCGATGAGGATGTACGCCACCCCGATGCTCGAGAACCCTTTCGCCATCGAGTTCGCCATGCCCGAGAAGTTGAAGACGTTGGCCAGACCGAAGATGAACACGCCCACGAGCAGCGCGCCCCACATCTGCTTGAAAGTCCGGGCGAAGACGGCAGGCAGCAGCGTGCCCCAGTTCGGTCGCACGACAGCCGCCACGAACGCGCAGATCAGCAGCCATGAGACGAGGATCGACGTCCCGGCGATGCCGGGTGCCCACGAGAACGCTACGGATGCATTCTTGTGACTGATCGACGACACGAACGCCGCCGCCTCCTTGAACGCGATGTACTTCGGCAGCGGCGACCACGGCCCGGTCCACAGCGCGACGACGATGACGAGGATGACGAAGGGCGCCAGGCCGAGCCACGCGCTGGTTGACGGTGCCTGCGGCGTCGAACCTCCCGTGGGCGTCATCGTCCGTCGGTTGGCCTCGACGACGGTGCCCCCGTAGCCGAGCGTCTGCGCCGGCTTCCAGAACCGCAGCAGCACGAGAAGCGCGGCGAAGCACACGAGCGATCCGACGACGTCGGGCAGATATGGCCCGACCCACTGCGAGATCGGGAACTGACCCGCGATGTAGGCCAGAGACCCGACGATCGCCAGCGGCCAGCCGCCCCGGACGCCCTTCCAGCCGCTCACCAGGTAGATCAGGACCCACGGCGGCAGCAGAGCGAGGACGGCGACGATCTTGCCGATCGACGCCGAAAGGTCGAGCAGGTTCAAGCCCGTGACCGCGGCGAGGCCGATGATCGGCGCGCCGAGCGCTCCGAACGAGACCGGCGCGTTGTTGGCGATCGCGGCCACGCGGATCGCGTCGAGCTCGAGAATGCCGAAGGCGACCAGGATCGGCGCCA
>DATFDC010000054.1:0-3781 GCA_035252415.1 Solirubrobacteraceae bacterium | reverse complement strand
CGACGCCCACGACGACCGGTGCGTGTCCTGGGCCGCCTCGCGGCCGGCGCCTACCCTGCTGGTCACGACCGACCCCGCCGTCGGCCTTACCGAGGCCGAGGTGTCCCGGCTACTGGACTGGGCCCGCGAGGTCGGTCGACCCGCCACCTAGCCCCCACCTGCCGCGACCGACCTCCCATCCCCCGATGCACCTCTTTCCGGTAACCGGTTCCGGCACACTCGGCGCCCCACTCTCGCCGAGTGCGCCAGGAGTCGGTGCTGGCGCGGGTTTCGCCGCATTCGACCCACGGCGCGGGCCGAGTGCGGCGAAACCGGGGTTCTAGTCGCTCGCGGTGACCGAGAAGACCGGCGGTAGGCGGGTCGCGGCCGTGAACCAGGTCTCGCCGGCGTTGCCCGAGCCGAACACGTCTCCGGACGTGGCGCCGAAAAAGAGCTGCAATCCACGGCCTTCTCCGGTCCGGTCGAACGCGCGACGCAGCACGGTCAGGTAGGCGTCGCGGTCGGGCATCCCTTCGCCCCGCGGCGTCCAAGTGGCGCCGGCATCTCGGGTCTCGTACACACACACGTTGCCCTCGGGCGTCACCCGGTCGAAGTCGCCCTTGAGCGGGATCACGTACGCGCTGTCGGGATCGGCTGGGTCGAGCGCGATCGGGAAGCCGAAGTCCGACGGCAGGCCCTCGCCGATCTCGGTCCAGCTCTGGCCGCCGTCGTCGGAGCGATAGACCCCCCAGTGGAACTGGATGAACATGCGCTCGGGCTTGCTCGGCGAGCGCTCCATGCGATGTACGCAGAGTTGCGTGGCGCCCTCGCGCGCCTCCTCGGGCAGGTAGCGGGGCGCGATGCCCTGATTGCCCCTTCGCCAGGTTTCGCCGTGGTCGTCGGTGTGCCACACCCCGGCCGCCGACACGGCCAGCGAGAGCTTGTCCGGCTCGCCCGGCCAGGGGACGATCGAGTGCAGGCACAGCCCGCCACCGCCCGGCTGCCAGTTGTCGTCGATGCGGTGCTGGCGCAGGGCGCGGTTGAGCTCCCAGGACTGGCCGCCGTCGCGGCTCTCGAACAGCACGCCCGGATCGCCGCCGGCCCACAGGGTTGCACCATCGCCGGGCACGATCACCCAGATCCGCTCGAGCGCCTCGTCACTGCCCTCGGGCAGCGCGACCCCGTCGGCCTGGGTCCACTCGCCGGCGGGATCGTCGGTGAACCAGATCTTGGGACCGTAGAACGGCGAGGTCACGGTGGCCAGCACCCGCTTGGAGGCCGGATCGCGCATGGCGAAGTCGACCGGCTCCCCCGGGAAGGCCCGGGCGCGGATCTCGAACTCCCCTGCGCCGGCATCGCCCTCCAGAACGAACAGGCCCTTCTTGGTGCCCAGCAGCAACTCGGTCATGTCCCTCCAGTTATCGCCGGCAGCACCTCGACCCGGTCCCCGTTGGCGACCGTGGTCTCCTCGCCGCCGCGCTCGCCGTTCACGAACACGTTGATGTGGCGCCTGATCGTTCCGCGCTCGTCGAGGATCCACCCGGTCAACGAAGGGTGCAGGTCCTCCAGGCCACGCAGCACCGCGACCACGGTGGCGCCGCCGACCTCCTGCTCGGCGCGGCCGCCGGCCAGGTTCCGCAAGGGTCCATGAACGCAGACGCGAGCCATGTTGTTCGCATCCTAAGACCGACGCACGCGCGAAAACTCATCGGTCTCTCGAGCTAAGGAGCTTAAGGCGGAACGCGCCCGAGATCTGAGGCCGCGCCGGGCGAAGTTACTGCGGTTGCCCGATGTCCGGAAGCCGCCTTAGCCGCAGTCTTCAGGTCGTTCCATCACCCCGAACGGAGGAGACACATGAAGCATCAACTCGCACGCATGACCCGGCGGATCTCCCGTTACGCGCGCCGCCATCACGTGGCCCTGCTAGCCCTGTTTCTCGCCATGGGCGGCACGTCGTACGCCGCGGTCACGCTCCCGCGCAACAGCGTCGGCAGCATGCAGATCCGCAACCACGCGGTGACGCTGGCAAAGCTCAACCCGAAGGCACTATCGCGACTCCACGGAGTGGCCGGCGTGATCGGTCCAACGGGGGCGACCGGGGCCACCGGTGCCCAGGGCGCGAACGGGGCGCAGGGCGCGACCGGTGCAACGGGTACGCAGGGCCCGAAAGGAGACCCTGGTCCGTCCGGCGTTGGGAAGACACTCACGGTGAGGCGTAACGCGACCGACATCCCCTCCGGGGTTCTCGTCCAGGAACAAGCCGCGTGCAGTCCGGGAGAGGTTGCCGTGGGCGGGGGTGCCTCCACGGGCGCCGGCGATGGCTCGGGGAACTCTGGTGTTTCGCTGCAGACGAACCGGCCCACACCGACGTCGGGCACGCCAACCGGGTGGCTCGCGATCGCCGAAAACGAAACCGCGGTGACCGTTCACTTCACCGTCTACGCGGTGTGCGCTTCGCAGTAGGCGCCGTCGCCGGAGGCCTCCTCGAGAAACCGGACAGTACGTCCGGTTTCTCGAGCCGCCTCTAGTCGAAGGCGCCGTGGCGGCCGGCGCCAGAACGAAAGCGCTCGAGGCCGGCGGCGACCTCGGCCAGCGACCGCACCCCGTGACCGAACTCGTTAGCCACGGCGGCCGGCTCATCCAATCCGTCCTGCTCCAGGAGAGAAAGCCGATCTTCCCGCAGACACGTCTGGGGGAAGGCGGCCAACGATCGCGCCAACTCCTCGGCCGTCTCACGACTCGTACCGTCGGCCACCAGGCGGTTCACCAATCCCATGGCCAGCGCCTCAGAAGCACCAACACCCCGCCCGGTCAACACCATGTCCATGGCCCGCGACACCCCAATCAACCGAGGCAACCGGACCGTCCCGCCATCTATCAGCGGTACGCCCCAGCGCCGGCAGAACACCCCGAACACCGCGCTCTCCTCGGCCACCCGCAGATCGCACCACAGCGCAAGCTCGAGACCCCCGGCGACCGCATGCCCAGCGACCGCGGCGATCACGGGCTTCGACAACCGCATGCGGGTCGGCCCCATGGGCCCGTCCCCATCCGGCGCCACCCGGTTTCCGGCGGCTCCGCCGGCCTCGTGCAAATCCGCACCCGCGCAGAACACACCGCCCTCCCCGTGCAGCACGGCCACGGAGGCCGAACCATCCGCGTCGAACTCCCGGAACGTGTCCGCCAACACCACCGCGGTCGCACCATCGACGGCGTTGCGCCGCTCGGGCCGCGACAGGAGCACGGTGAACACCGGACCGTCGCGCTCGACCCGGACCGCGGAGCTCACGCGGCCCCAACCGCCCGGCGCACGAAGGTCTGGATCGCGCCGACGACCTCCTCGCCCCCCACGGCCGACGAGAGCGGGCCGACCAGCGCCTCACCGCATCCGCCGACCAGGGCCGCCGCCGTGAACGCCACGTTCTGCGGCGGAATCTCGCCTGCGTCGATCGCGGCGCGTAGCTCGCCCGCGATCAGCGAGGCATAGCGCTCCCGGTACGCCAGGCGCTCGGCGTCGACCAGCGGATCGACCGGCTCGGCGAGCAGCGCCCAGGCCAGCGGGCGGTTCTGGAGGGCCCGGCGGGCGAATGTCGTGAGCACCGCCTCGAGTCGGTCGACAGCCCCCGGTCCCGCGAGCTCCGCGGCGGCCCGCATCGCCCGCTCCTCGCCGCCGCACACGTCGCGGAACACCTCTATGAACAGCTCCTCCTTGGAGGCGAAGTGGCGGTACAGCGTGGCTGCGGCGACGCCGGCGCGCTCGGCAATCGCCACCACCGAGGCCGATCCGTATCCACCGTCCTCG
>DATFDC010000053.1:0-5097 GCA_035252415.1 Solirubrobacteraceae bacterium | reverse complement strand
GGCCTGCGCGCGTTCTCGCTGAAGTGCCACTCCGAGCGGACCACCACCCGGGCCTACATGACCATGCAGCAGGTCCCGGGGATCCAGGTGGTCGGTGGGATCGTGCTCAACCGCGCCGTGGGCGGGATCAACCCGGCGGCGGTGGAGGCCGCGCTGCAACTGGGCGGCAAGCACGTGTGGATGCCGACCGTCGACGCCGCCAACCATGCGCGCACGTTCGGCTCGACCGGCGCCTACGACAAGCAGGCGAGCACGGTGGCCAAGTCGGAGGACGTCGGCATCGAGGTGTTCGACGAAGACGGCAAGCCGATCGACGGGCTGATCGACGTGCTCGATCTCACCGCCCAGTACGCGGGGATCCTCAGCACCTGCCACCTGTCGATCCGAGAGATCAACCTGCTGGTCAAAACTGCCCCCGCGCGCGGGGTGGAGAAGATCATGATCACCCACCCGTTCTTCAAGGTCCCGGCGCTCGACCTCGACGGCCTGAAAGAGCTCACCGACCAGGGCGCGTACGCCGAGTTCGGCTACTGCACGGTGTCGCCGATGTGGAACCACGCGCCGCTCACGCGGGTGGTCGAGGCGATCAACGCGCTGGGGCCCGAGCGCTGCATCCTGATGAGCGACGCCGGCCAGCGACACAACCCGATGCCGGCCGAGGCGCTTCGGGTGTTCGCTCAGTCGGTGTATGAGTCGGGGATCAGCGAGGAGGGCGTCGAGCGGATGATCAAGACGAACCCGCTCGACCTCCTCGAGCTGCCGCCGCCACCCGCCCGGGCGATTCCCGCCGATCGCAACGGCAGCGATGGGCGCGCGGTCGGCGTCGCCAGCCCAGGAGAGGTCGCATGAGCACGCGCATCGGATTGATCGTCCCGTCCTCCAACACGGTGGTCGAGGTCGACTTCTACCGCCGGCTGCCGGCCGGCTGCACGCTGCACACGGCCCGGATGTACCTGGAGGAGACCACGCCGGAAGGCGAGTCGGTGATGCTCGACGAGCACCTGCCCAAGGCGACAACCGACCTAGCCACGGCACGCCCGGATGTGACGGTGTTCGCGTGCACGAGCGCCGGCGCCCTGCGCGGGAACGCGTACGAGGCCGAGCTGATCGACCGACTCGGAGCGGAGACGAAAGCCGCCACGTTCAGCGTGTCGGCGTCGGTTCGGAGGGCGATTCGCGCGGCAGGCGCGCGCCGGGTCGGCGTTGTTACCCCGTACGTCGACAGCCTCAACGAGAAGATCGCCCAGAGCCTCCAGGACGACGGGCTCGAGGTCGCGGGCATCCACGGGCTTGGGATCACCGAGAACTTCGCGATCGCCGACGTCGAGCCCGAGCGGATCGCCCAGTTCGCGTCGGAGTGCTTCGCGGGCAGCGACATCGAGCTGCTGTTCGCCTCGTGCACGAACTTCCGCGCCTTCGACGCCCGCGAGGAGATCCACCAGGCGCTCGGGCTGCCGGTGGTCACGAGCAACCAGGCCGCGCTGGCCGCCGTGCTCGATCACCTTGGCGTGCCCGCCGCCGCGTAGCTCATGTACAGCGCGCCGTTCGAATACCTGCGCGCGAGCTCATGGGAAGAGGCGGTCGCTCAGCTCGAACGCGGCGACGAGGACGCCCACGTGCTCGCCGGGGGCCAGAGCCTCGTCCCGATGATGATGCTCGGGCTGGCGGCCCCCACGCTGCTGGTCGACGTCGGCGGGGCGGGCGAGCGGACGATCGAGCGACGGAACGGGTCGCTTGTGCTCTCGGCCCTGGCGCGTCACGTGGATGTCGAACACTCCGACGTGGTGCGCGATGCCTGCCCGATGCTGACCGAAGCCGTGAAGCACATCGGCAACGTCCGGGTCCGCCATCGCGGGACGATCGGTGGCTCGCTGGCCCACGCCGAGGCGACCGCCGAGCTCGCCACGGTCGCGGTCGCGCAAAGAGCCACGGTTCACGTGCTCGGCCCGCGCGGCGCCCGGACGGTGCCCGCGGCAGAGCTGTTCGTCACCCACCTGACCAGCTCGCTCGAGCCAGCCGAGGTGATCAACGCGGTCGAGTTCCCGCTCGCCGGCGGGCCACGCCGCGGGAGCAGCTTTTTAGAGATGGCCCGGCGCGCCGGCGACTTCGCGATGGTCGAGGTGGCGGCGACCGTATCGCTTGACGACGCCGGCCGGTGCGACGACGTCCGCCTGGTGGTCGGCGCGGTGGCTGACCGGCCGGCCGACGTATCCGACGCCGCGCAGGCCCTGATCGGCGGGCCGCCCGGGCAGCCGGCCGTGGCCGAGCTGGCTCGCGCCGTGGCCGAGCAGGTCGAGATCGGTCCGAGCTCGCACGCCAGCGTGGAGTACCGGCGCGAGATGGTCGCGGTGCTGGTGGCGCGCGCGGTGCAGACGGCGACAACCCGGGCCGAGTCATGAGCAAGCGCGAGATCTCCCTTCAGGTCAACGGTCATCCGGTCGAGGCCGTGGTCGAGCCCAACATGTCGCTGCTCGAATTGCTGCGCACCGAGGCCGGGGCGCCCGAGGTCAAGCTCGGCTGCGGCGAGGGGGTGTGCGGAACCTGCACGGTGCTGCTCGACGGCGAGCCGGTCAGCTCGTGCCTGGTGTTCGCGGTGCAGGCCGAGGGCCACGAGGTGACCACGGTGCGCGGCCTGGCCGGCGACGGCGAGGAGCTTCACCCACTGCAAAGGAGCTTCCTCGAGCACGCGGGCTCGCAATGCGGGTTCTGCACGCCGGGGATGCTGCTGACCGCGAAGTGGTACCTGGACGGCCATCCCACGGCGGGTCGCGAGGAACTGCGCGCGGCGCTGGCCGGCAACCTGTGCCGCTGCACCGGCTACACGAAGATCCTCGACGCGGTCGAGGCATACCGGGACCTGGAGGTCGTGCATGTCGATTGACACCGAGGTGACGATCGAAGCGCCCGAGCGCCCGGACACCGAGGCGCCGCCGAAGATCCGGCCGGCCCCCCATCGCGACTTCATCGAGAAGGTGGCCGGCACGCTGCGCTATGCCGACGACTGGGGCTTCCCGGGGATGCTCCACGGCGTCGTCGTGCGCGCGCAGTTGCCCTCGGCCCGGATCGTCTCGATCGACACCAGCGCGGCATCCGCGGTCCGCGGCGTGCGCGCGGTGATGACCGCGGCCGACATCCCGCACAACGGGATCCTCGACGAGGCCAGCGGCCTGGGCGTCGATGCGATCGTCCAGCCGGTCCTGGCCGCCGACCGGGTGCGCTACGACGGTGAGCCGGTGG
This sequence comes from Solirubrobacteraceae bacterium, assembly GCA_035252415.1. Taxonomy (GTDB): domain Bacteria; phylum Actinomycetota; class Thermoleophilia; order Solirubrobacterales; family Solirubrobacteraceae; genus Palsa-465. The sequence goes on along the minus strand of DATFDC010000053.1, from coordinate 1,860 downwards.
CGCTGGTCGCGGCCGAGACCCCGGGCGCCGCGGCCGAGGCGGCCAGCCTGGTCGAGATCGAGTACGAGGACCTCGCCGGCGTGTTCGACCCCGAGGAGGCGCTGCGCGACGACGCGCCCGCCGTCCACGCCGGCGGCAACCGGTACGTCACGTGGCGCTCCTCGATCGGCGACGTCGACGCCGCCATGCAGTCGGCCGATCTGGTCGTCGAGGAGACCTATCGCAGCCAGCGCGTCGATCACGCCTACCTCGAGCCCGAGGCCGGCATCGGCTGGATCGACTCCGACGGCGTGCTCACGCTGCGCATCTCGACCCAGGTGATCGAGCACGCGCGCGAGATCGCCGAGATCCTCGAGCTGCCACACAGCCGGGTCCGGGTGATCGCCGCGTACATGGGCGGCGGCTTCGGGGGCAAGGAGGACATGACGGTCGAGCCGTTCATCGCGCTGTTGGTGTGGAAGACGCGCCGGCCCGTGCGGATGGTGTGGACCCGCCAGGAGTCGCTGCTGGCCCGCTACAAGCGCCACCCGTTCCTCATGCACTACCGCACCGGGGTCACCGACGACGGCACGATCGTCGCCCAGGACGTGCGAATCATCGGCGACGCTGGGGCCTACCCGCTGCTCTCCTCGCGCGTGCTGTTCGCCGCCGGGGTCAACTCGACCGGTCCCTACCGGACCGCCAACGCTCGCGTGGAGAGCACGGCGGTGTTCACCAACAGCGTGCCGACCAGCGCCATGCGCGGCTTCGGCGCGATGCAGGTGGTGTTCGCCTACGAGTCGCAGATGGACCGGATCGCCGAGAGCCTCGGACTCGACCCGGCCGAGGTCCGCGAGCGCAACTTCGTGCGCCAGGGCGATCCGCGCGTGACCGGCGAGACGATCGACACCGGGGTCGGGGTGGGCGACTGCATGCGGCGTGCGCTGAGCGAACTTGGACCACCGACTCCGCCTGACCCGGCCCGGCCGCATACCCGAATCGGGCGCGGCTTCGGGTGCAGCATGCAGCCGTACGGGCGCTCGGTGTTCTTCGCCGACCGGGCCTCGGCCTGGATCGGCCTCGAGAAGGACGGCACGATGGTGATCCGGGCCGGCGTCACGGACCTGGGCGCCGGGCAGGCCGCCTCGCTGGCCAACATCGCCGGCGAGGTGCTGGGCATAACCGTCGACCGCACCTCGGTGCACATCGGCGACAGCGCGCTGACTCCGTTGACCGGTGGCACGTTCGCCACCCGGCAGCTGTACATGTCCGGGAACGCCGTGCTGAAGGTCGCGCGCGGCCTGCGCGCGAAGCTCGAGCCGGTGGCGGCGGCGCTCCTCGAGTGCGACGCGGCCGAGTTGCGATTCGACGAGAACCGCGTGTGGGCCGGCCGGCGCTCGATCACGATCGGCGAGCTGTCACGCGCCGCCGAGCACCAGAGCGTGATGCCCTACCACCACGACACGTTCGACGCCGAGACCGGCAAGTTCGACCCGGAGACCGGGCGGGGCCGGTCGTTCCCCGACTGCACGCACGGCGCGCACGCGGTGGAGGTCGAGGTCGACACCGCGACCGGCGAGGTGCGGATCCTCAAGTACGTCGCGGTGCACGACATCGGCCGCGCGATCAACATGCAGCGGGTCGAGGGCCAGATCCAGGGCGCGGTCGCCCAGGGCGTGGGCTACGCGCTGAGCGAGGAGGTCGAGGTGTCCGGCGGGGTGGTGCAATCGACGCTGTTCGCGGACTACCTGATTCCGACCTCGGTCGATCTGCCCGACATCAAGGCGATCGGCTTGGAGCTGCACCCGGGCAAGGGGCCGTTCGGGGCCCGCGGGGTGGGAGAGCCGCCGATCGGACCGCCACCGGCGGCTCTGGCCAGCG
>DATFDC010000052.1:0-11250 GCA_035252415.1 Solirubrobacteraceae bacterium | reverse complement strand
ATCACCGTGCGCTGGGGTCGGATGTGGCCGCCGGCGCCGGCGCCCAACGTGCCCCCGCCGCCCGGTCCGGTCAAGGTGCTGCGGCCGAGCACCTACACGGTCCAGGTCTCGCGCAACGGTCGGACATGGCGGACGGTGGCGCGTGTGCGCGGTCGTTCGGGTGTCCTCGACACCGTCCACGTCCGGGGCGGCGGTGCGGTGCGCTTCGTTCGTCTCCGGGTTACCGCGCCCAGTGCCAAGAGGCTCCCGGAGCTCGACGAGCTGACCGCCACCGGCTAGCCGCCGACCCGGCTCGGACCCCGGAAAGCCCACACTCGCCCGCGATCACGGCCCGAGTGCGTCGAAACCCGCACCAGAGCCCGGTGAATCCGAATTCATCGCGCGTGGGGCGCCGAGTGTTGAGTTACCGGGGCTCCGGAGGTGGCGCTCGGTGCCGTGGTTACGGAATTCCGATCTCGGAGTTGTCGCCGACCATGAACCGGAAGGCCCGGGGCTGGCGGACATCGCGGCCGACCTTCACGTTGCGCCCGAGCAGCGAGGACTCCATGCGCCCGTCGAGGTCCCTGACGGCCGAGTGGGCGAGCAGGATCGAGTGCTCGACCTCGGCGCGCGAGATCTCGCACTCCTCGCCGATCGCCGTGTAGGGCCCGATGTAGCAATCGGTGAGGCGCGCGCCGGCGCCGATGATGGCCGGACCCCGGACGGTGCATCGCTCGAGCCGCGCGCCGGACTCGATCACCACCCGGCCGTCGACCTGAGAATCGACCAGCTCTCCCTCGAGGCGAGTCTGGATCGTGTCGAGCACGAGCCGATTGGCCTCGAGCATGTCGTCCAGGCGGCCGGTGTCCTTCCACCAGCCCTTGACGACGTGCGGCTCCACGCGCTGGCCCTGGTCGACCAGGTGCTGGATGGCGTCGGTGATCTCGAGCTCGCCGCGTGCCGAGGGCTCGATCGCCTTGGCCGCGGCGTGCACCGAGGCGGTGAACATGTAGACGCCGACCAGGGCCAGGTTCGTGCGCGGCTCGCGTGGCTTCTCGACCAGCCGGACCACCTTGCCGTCGGACAGCTCGGCCACGCCGTAGGACTCTGGATCGGGCACCGGGGTGAGCAGGATCAGCGCGTCCGGCTGCTGATCGCGGAACGACGCCACCAGGTCCTCGATTCCGCCCTGGAGCAGGTTGTCGCCCAGGTACATGACGAACGGGGAGTCACCGAGGTATGGCTCGGCGGTGAGCACCGCGTGGGCCAGGCCGGCCGGCTCGTCCTGGAGGATGTAGGTCAGCTCGTCCCCGAAGCGCGACCCGTCCCCGGCGGCGCGGCGGATCTCCTCGCCGGTCTCGGGGGCGATGATGATCCCCACCTGTTCGATCCCGGCGCCGGCCATCGCCTCGATCGCGTAGAACAACACGGGCTTGTTGGCCACCGGCACCAGCTGCTTGGCGCTGGTGTGGGTGATCGGGCGAAGGCGGGTGCCCTTGCCGCCGGACAGGATCAGGCCCTTCAGGGGCTGCATCGGCGCGCAGCGTACCGGGCGAGGCGTTCAGCCGGCGCTGACCGCGGCGGTGGCGCCCCGGATCGTCTCGGCTGCGTCGCGGACCGCGGCCCGGGCGTCCTCGGGCTCGAGCACGACTGCGTCGCCCGCCTCCTTGAGCACGTCGCGGACCAGATAGCGCATCGAGGCGAACCCCCGCTCGACGACCACCGCGCCGTCCTTGAGCTCGGCGGTGACCGTGCGCTCCTCCCGCGCCCAGCGGGCCCGCTCGGGTGAGATCCACACCCGGCCCCGGCGCGCGGCGGGCACCTCGCCGGTACGGGGCCAGCCGTCCACGTCGGCGGCCGGATCGACGTCGGAGCGCGGCTCGAACTCCTCGGCGGTCACCGTGGCCGACTTGAAGCGGTCGAGCCGGAAGTGGCGGACGTCCTCGCGCGAGGGGTCAAACGTGGCCACGTACCACCCCTCGCGACCGTTGATCAGCGCGTAGGGCTCGACCGTCCGGGTGGAGAACTCGTCCTCGTTCTCCTTGTAGTACTCGAACGAGAGCAGTCGCCTCTGGGCGATCGCGTTCGAGACGACCGCCGCGATCTCGGCGTCGTCCCCTCCCGGGGCGGCGATCTGGAGACCCTCGTGCACCGGGTCCTCACCGAGCGCGGCGACCACCTTCTCGCGCACCGAGGTCAGCGAGCCCTCGGGGATGTGCTCGCCGATCAGGTCGATCGCGGCGACCAGCGCCTTGGCCTCGACCGGGAGCAGACGCGCCGGTCGGGCGAACGAGTCGCCGTAGGGCTCGGGCTCGACCTCGATCGTGCCGTCGGCCCCGAGCTCGGCGTACAGCACGTAGGTGCCGGCGCCGAAGTTGACCAGGTTCAGTACCGAGATGTCCTCGCGGAGCTCCTGCTCTGAGACCTTCAACCGGTGCTCGAGATCCCGGGCGTCGACGGTGTCTCCGGCGCGGCCGGCGTCGATCAGGATGCTGGCCAGGGTGACCAGCCGGGCGAAGCGCTCGGGCCGGATGGCCCCCTCGGGATGATGCCCGTTTCCGGACTCGGTCCGCGTGCCGCTGCCGTCCGAGTCGGCCGCGGGCATCCCGGACGCCACCGGCGCAATCTGCGGCTCGCCGGTGTGCCGTTCGACCAGCAGGTCGATCCGCTCGCGCAGCTCGTCGGCCAGCTCCGGCGGCCCGATGATCCGCGCGTGCTCGCCGAGGCCGAGCACCCAGGCGATCAGCTGGCGGGCGTTGGCGTAGGGGGTGGCGAAGATCAGATCGCCGTCCCCCTCGCCGGGGCGAACCTCACCGTAGCGGCCGAAGTGGCGCTCGATCTGCCAGGCGATGCGGCGCCCGATCCAAACCTCGGCGGTGCCCACTGGATCGCCGAACTGCCAGTCGATCCGGTTGGCGTAGGCGCGCGGGTCGAAGTCGGCGGGGCGCTGGAAGTCGTGCTCGGCCTTGGTCGCATAGCCGACCTTGCCCTGGATCCGCGACAGGCGGAAGACCCGGATCGCCTTGCGCTCGTGCGAGTGGCCGACCAGGTAGAACTGGCCTCCCTGGAACAGGAGCTGGTAGGGGTCGATCCGGCGGTGGCCCACTTCGCCGCGCTCCATCGTGAAGTAGTCGAACACGATCGTCTTGCGGCGGAAGATCGCGGTTTCGATCTTGGCCAGCCGCTGGGAGAGCTCGTGGCCGCCGGCCGAGCCGGTGATCCCCAGCGCGACCGTGTGCTGCTCGGGGGATGACAGCGGACTGGGGCGGCCCCAGGAGATCTGCTGCAACGCCAGCCGGAGCGGCTCGGCGTAGGCGAACTCGCCGTCGAGGAGATGCAGCGCGGTGTGGAGCGCGGCCAGTTCCTGGTCGGTGAACTCGATCGGCGGCAGGTGGAAGTTCTCGGGAGCCAGCGAGTAGGTCTCCTGCTCGACCAGGCCGTCGACCGGCTTCTCGACCGAGAGGAAGATGCGCAGCGCCTCGAGCTCCGAGCGGTCGGCGTAGAAGCGCCGCGCGAACGCGTCCTCGTTCATCGCGCTGTAGCCCTCGACGTCGCGCCGGATCTCCTGGGCGGTGACCGGACGCCGTTCCGCCATCAGGTATGAGATCAGCGACAGCTGGCGGATCAGCTTCTCGGTGTCCTTGGCCATGCCCGCCTCAACTGTAGTTGGGCCGCCCCCGGGGCGACCCCGCCTACCGGTCCTCGACCGCAATTTGCGACGAAGTTGTGGCGCGGCGTTACGAAGCCGTCACGCGGCTTCGCGCTCGGCGTCGGCGGGCGCTGCGAAGTACGCCCCGCCCCCGAGGGCCTTGTCGTAGGCCGACCACTGCTGGCCGGCCGGCAGCTCCTTCTCGAGCCGGTCGAAGCTGCCCAGGCGACCGCCGAGGTTGTCGATCATGTGGACGAGCGTCGCCTCGCGGGTGCACGGCACCACCGGGCTGCCATGGGCGAGCGATCCGTGGTGGCTGAGGATGATGTGCAGCACGGCCTGGGCGAGCTGGGGCGGGAACCCGTCCAGCCGCTCGATCGTGCGCCGGACCCGGTAGTAGCCGAGCGGGATCTCACCGTGCAGCCGGCCGCTGTCGGACATCGAGATCGACCCGGCCTCGAGCTCGTAGGCGTCGAGCTTGCCGATGTCATGCAGCAGTGCGCCGGTCACCGCCACGTCGCGGTCGATGCCCGGGAAGGTGGCGGAGATCGCCCCGACCGCCTGAGCCACGGTCAGCGAGTGCTCGAGCAGGCCGTGGCGGTAAGCCTGGTGGTAGCGCTTGGCGGCGGGCGCGTCGCGGTAGCCGGGCCAGGCGTCGGCCAGGACCGCGCCGAGCAGAAGGCGCAGGTGCGGGTTCTGGATCGTGGCGATCAGCTCACGCAGATCGCGTTCCATCTGGCCGAGTTCGTGAGCCGGGCCGTCGTGGAGCTCCTCGTGTACGTACTCGCCGTCTCGCGCCTCACGTACGTCGTGGACCGTAATCTGCGCGCCGCATACGGTGCCGGTGACGAACACGACCGCGCCGGGACGGCAGAGCTCCTCGTCGTCCTCGCGATGGGCGGTCACGGCCGGAATGCTCCCGCTCCGGTCGCCCAGGACCAGCTTCAGGCAGTCGCCGTGGCGCTCGGCCCCGCGCACTAGCAGGGCCTGGCGGACCTCGGTTCCTTCAACAAATTCCCGAACCCGCATCGTGGTCGAAGATAAAGTGGCCCGCGGACAGCAATATGCGGCAAAGCGCGATCGTCACCGGGGGAACAGGCGGACTCGGCTCCGCGGTGGTCGCGCGTCTGCTCGACGAGGGTTGGCGGGTGGTCGTGCCCTGGATCGTCGAGCGCGAACTCGAGCGGGTGCAGGAGCGCGAGGGGCTCGAGCTGGTTCAGGCCGACCTGTTCGATCCTGACGCGGTGGCCTCGGTGGTGTCGACCGGGGCTGCGGATAGCGGCGCTCCGTTGGGCGGCGTGGTCAACCTGGTCGGCGGTTTCTCGATGGGTGACCGGGTGCACGAGACCCCGATCGAGGAGTTCGAGAAGCAGTTCCGGCTGAACCTGCGTCCCACCTACCTGGTCGTCTCGGCCGCGGTGCCCCATCTGCTGTCCGCGGGCGGTGGGTCGATCGTGTGCGTGGGGACCCGGGCGGCCGTGCAGCCGTTCAGCGGCGCGGCCGGCTACATCTCCTCCAAGGCCGCGGTGATCGCGTTCGCGCAGGCGGTGGCGGCCGAGTACAAGAACGACGGGATCCGCTGCAACGCGATCCTGCCCAGCGTGATCGACACGCCGGCCAACCGGGCTTCCATGCCCAAGGCCGACTTCGACAAGTGGGTCAAGCCGGCCGAGATCGCCGGCGTGATCTCCCACCTGCTTTCCGATGCGTCGTGGCCGATCAGCGGCGCCGCGATCCCGGTCTACGGGCGCGCCTAGCAGCGACCCGCCTCGGGGGACGCGCCTGAAAGTCTCGTTGCACATGAAGGACTCGACGGCGCGAGTTGGTACTTTGCCCGCTTGCTCCGAGTGGGACGGGGACTTTCGATCGGCGGTTTGGTGGCGCTCGCCGCGGTGCTGTTTGGCGCCGGGACCAGCGATGGCAGCCTGGCGGGACGCTATGCGGCCGGCCAGCAGCGGGCCAAGGTGCTCCAGCAGTCGATCAGCAACGACAGCAAGCAGATCGGCGCCTACGAGGGCCGGATCAGCAACCTACAGGCACGCCTCACGGTGATCCAGCGGAGCGTCACCGCTCAGGAGCTGCTTCTGGGCCAGGTGACCGAGGCCCTCGGGGCCGCTCAGGATCAACTGAAGACGCTCGAGAAGCGGTACGCGGCGGGCCGGCGCACGCTGGCCGCCCAGCTGGTGGCGGACTACGAGTCTCCCCAGCCCACGCTCATGGATGTGGTGATGAACGCGGATGGTTGGGACGACCTGATCAACCAGGTCAGCCGCATCAAGTCGATCGCGCGGGCCAACGCAAGCACGATCCAGATGATCAATACGACCCGGCTGGCGGTGGCCGCCCAGACCCGCCGGTTGGCTCGGATCCAGGCTCGGCGCAAGCGGGCAACGGCGGCGGTGCTGGTCGAGCGCGACGAGATCGCCCAGCTGCGGCTCGACATCGTCAATCGGGAGATCGCGGTTTCGCGCGACAGATCTCGGAAGACCGGCCAGCTGAGCACCCTGCGCCATCAACTGGCGCGCGAGGCGGACACGCTCCAGCAGCAGGCGGCGCGGGCGCAGGACGCGGCGTTTGCGACCGGCGGGTCACCGGTCGGCGGCTGCGTGTACACGCCGTTCGTGCCGCACGGTGGCGAGTTCGGGTTCTTCCCGGCCCCGGGCACGAATTACAGCGTCAACCAGGAGCCGATCATCGCTGCGCGTCTGGACCTGATGGGCCGGATCCTCCAGCTCCATCTGATCGGCATCTCCGGCTACCGCACGCCGGAGCATTCCGTCGAGGTCGGAGGCTTCGCCGACGACCCGCACACGCAGGGAATCGCCTCCGACACGCCGGGTGTTGAGGGCGTGCCGGAGGCGACCCTCGAGCGGTTCTGCCTCACGCGGCCGTTCGGTGGCGCGCGCGAGGCGGACCACATCCAGGAGGCGTAACCCGCGCCTCAATCGTCGAACTGGCCGGCGTAGAGCGCGAACACGGCTCCCTGCGGGTCCTGGAGGACGGCGACCTGGCCCACGCCGATGTCCGTCGGCGGCACGAGCGTGGCGGCGCCGAGCTCACCGGCCTTGCTCGTATCGGCGTCGATGTCGTCCGCGCCGAGGTAGACCAGCCAGTAGCTCGGCTCGTTCTCCTGCGCCGGCCGTATGCCGCCGTTGCCATGCCCCTGGTTCTGGATGACCAGGTAGGGCATTCCGGCCCCCTCCATCGGCTCGATCTGCCAGCCGAAAAGCTCGCCGTAGAACTCGGCCGAGGCGTCGGGGTCGACGCTGGCGAGTTCATTCCAAGAGAGCGCGCCGCGCGCGTTGACGAGCGAGGCGCCGTGGTGTGACTTCGCCTCCCACGGCATGAAGAAGGCGCCCTGGGGGTCCTGGATGACCGCCATGCGGCCAACGTCCATCACGTCGAAGGCGGGTGCGTGGACGGTGGCACCCAGCTTCTGCGCGCGGTCGGCCGTATCGTCGGCGCTCTCGACGCTGATGTAGGAGTTCCACATGGGCGGCACGCCGGCGTCGCGCTGCTGCTGAGGCTGCGGTGAGATCGCGCCGACGTCCTTACCGTCGATTTGCATCATCGAATATGTGATGCCTTCGCCGACGGGATAGTCGACGGAATCCCAGCCGAACAGCTCGCCATAGAACTGCTTGGCCGAGTCCTGGTCGGTAGTGGCCAGGTCGGTCCAGCAGAAGGTCCCTGGTGCGTATTTGCTTCGTTCACCCATGGCTGACGACCCTATCCCGCCGGGTCCGCGAATGTGTGAGGAAACTGCTAACGCGCGTCAAACGGCGCCAGCGCGTCCTGCATGCCGGCGCGGTCGAGATCGGCTCCGAGCGCGCACAGGAGCGCCACGCGAGCGGCGGCCGGCGAGAGGAACGGAACGCAGATCGCCCCGCTGGCCCGCAGGTCGCGCTCGGCGCCCTCGAAGCCGTAGGTCGAGAACAGCATCGAGGAGCGGTCGGGGCGGCAGGTGATGAGCACCGGAATCCGTTCGGCGGCGGCGCGCAACTCGTGCAGGACCGGCTGTGAGAGATGGCCGGCGCCGAGGGCCACCAGCACCAGTCCGTCGCAGCTCTGGGCCGCGTGGGCGAGGATCGCCCCGTCGTCGCCGATGCCCGTGGTCACCGTGGCGACGCGGTGGCCCAGGCGCTTGACCGGCATCGGCGTGGGTCGGCGCGGAGTCGCGTGCAGCCACACCCGGCCCTCGACGATCCGTCCCAGCGGTCCGGCTGTGGGCGAGCCGAAGGCGACGGGACCGGTGCTGTCGATCTTGCGCACGGTGGTGGCGGCGTGCACCTCGCCACCGAAGGCCACCACCACGCCGAGGCCCGCGGAGGCCGGGGCCCGGGCCAGGATGATCGCATCGAGCAGGTTGGCCGGACCGTCGGCGCCGGGGGCGCTGCCCGGCCGGTTGGCGCCGGTGATGACGATCGGGGCCTCGCCGCCGTAGGTCAGCGCGCACACCATCGCCACCTCTTCCATGGTGTCGGTGCCCGTGGTGAGCACCACGCCCTCTCCGCCTTCGGCGGCCTGTCCGGCGCGGCGGGCCAGGTCGAACGCGTCGGCCAGCGTCAGGTACGTACTGGGGAGCGAGAGGACGGTCTCGGCCTCGAGGTGGAAGCCGGCCACCTGGGGCAACTGCTCGACCAACTCCGAGGCATCCAGAGCGGGCACGGCACGCTCGCCGCGCATCGCGATCGTGCCGCCGGCGGCCAGAACCCGCACCGGGCGGGTGGACCGGTCCGAGCCAAAGCTCACGGCGGCATCATGGCGCATCTCTCTACCCTTGCAGCGATGCGATTCGCGATCACCGGCGCGGCGGGGATGCTCGGCCACGACCTTGTGACCGCCGCGAACGCCGCCGGACACGCGGTGCTGGCCTTCCCGCGCGCGGACCTGGACATCACCGACGACGCGGCGGTGACCCGCGCGCTGGCCGACGCGCGTCCTGACGTGGTCGTCAACTCGGCGGCATGGACCAACGTCGATGGCGCCGAGACCGACGAGGCGGGCGCGCAGGCGGTCAACGGGACGGGGGCCGGCAACGTCGCCCGGGCGGCGGCAGCGTGCGGGGCATGGACGATTCATGTCTCGAGCGACTACGTGTTCGACGGGCGCAAGGGCTCGCCGTACGTGGAATCCGACCCGGTCGGACCGCTGTCGGGCTATGGCCGCTCGAAGCTGGCCGGCGAGCGCGCGGTGGCTGCGGAGGCTCCCGACCGCCACACCACGGTCCGTTCCTCGTGGCTGTTCGGTCCCGCCGGTCCCTGCTTCCCGGCCACGATCCTGCGCCTGGCCTGCGAGCGCGACGAGCTCAAGGTCGTCGACGACCAGATCGGCTGCCCGACCTTCACCGGCCACCTGGCCGAGGCACTCGTGGATCTGGCCGGCTGGGAGCGCCGACCCACCGGGATCGTGCACGTCGCGGGGGGCGGGAGTTGCTCGTGGTTCGAGTTTGCGCGTGAAATCGTGGCCGGAGCGGGCGTTACGTGTGAGGTGAAACCCTGCAGCACCGAAGAGTTTCCTCGGCCGGCCACGCGCCCGGCCAACAGCGTGCTGCGTTCAGAGCGCGGCGGCGAAGCGCCGCTCCTGCCCGAGTGGCGGGAGGGGTTGGCGCGGTACATGGCGCTGACGGCGCGGGAGGTTAGGGCGGTATGAGACTTCTGGTATGCGGCGGGGCCGGCTTCATCGGCTCGAATTTCGTCCGTCTGCGCGTGCGCGACCACGGCGACGAGATCACGGTCCTCGACAAGCTGACCTACGCGGGCCGGCTCGAGAACCTGCAGGACGTGGAGTCCGACATCCGCTTCGTGCAGGGGGCGATCGAGGACCCGGTGGCGGTGGCGGACGCGATCGGCGACGCCGAGGCAATCGTCAACTTTGCCGCCGAGACACACGTGGACCGGTCGATCGCGGATCCCGAGGGGTTCATCGTGACCAACATGCAGGGCACGCACGTGCTGCTCGAGGCGGCGCGCCAGCACGGTCTGCGCTACCTGCAGGTGTCGACCGACGAGGTGTACGGCTCGATCGACACCGGCTCGTTCACCGAGGAGTCGCCGCTTCAGCCGTCCAGCCCCTACAGCGCGACCAAGACCGGCGCCGATCTGCTGGTCTCGAGCTATTACCACACGTACGGGCTCGAGACCGTGATCTGCCGCGGCTCGAACAACTACGGCCCGCATCAGTATCCGGAGAAGCTGATCCCGCTGATGATCCTCAACGCGCTGGCCGGCGATTCGCTGCCCGTGTACGGCGACGGGCGCAACGTGCGCAACTGGCTATTCGTGGAGGACTTCGGGCGGGGGATCGGTCACGCGCTGCTGCACGGCAGGCCCGGCGAGGTCTACAACTGCGGCGGGCCGGACGAGTGCGACAACCTGACCGTGGTCAACCGGATCATCGAGTTGGCCGGCGCCGACCCGGACTCGATCGAGTTCGTGACCGACCGGCCTGGGCACGACCGGCGCTACTCGCTCTCGAGCGCCAAGCTTCAGGGACTGGGCTGGCGAGCGCAGGTGCGCTTCGAAGAGGGACTCGCGCGGACCGTGGAGTGGTACCGCGACAACGAGTGGTGGTGGGCCCCGATCCGCAGCGGTGAGTACCGCGAGTACTACGAGCGGCATTACGGGCGGGCGCTGAAGGCTTGACCGCGGCGGGCCTCCGCGAACTGGAGCGCGAGGTCGTCGCCTGCCGGCGCTGCCCGCGCCTGGTCGCCTGGCGGGAGGAGGTCGCGCGGGTCAAGCGGGCGGCGTTCGCCTCGGAGGAGTACTGGGGACGCCCGCTGCCGGGGTTCGGTGATCCCAACGCGCGGGTCATGCTGGTCGGCCTGGCGCCGGCCGCGCACGGCGGGAACCGGACGGGACGGATCTTCACCGGCGACCGCTCGGGCGACTGGCTGTTCGCCTCCCTGTACCGGACGGGCTTCGCCAACCAGCCGACCTCGGTGGCGCGCGACGACGGGCTGCGTCTGACCGACGCGTGGGTGTGCGCCGCGGTCCGCTGCGCGCCGCCGGCCAACCGGCCGCTGCCCTCCGAGCGCGACAACTGCCTGCCCTATCTCGTGCGCGAGTTGTCGCTGCTCTCGTCGGTCCGCGTGATCGTGGCGCTCGGGTCGTTCGGCTGGGACGCCGCGCTGCGGGGGCTGGCCGCGGCCGGGGAGCCCCGCGTGCGGCCGCGGCCCAAGTTCGGCCACGGCGCTCAGGCCGAGATCGGGCGATTCACGTTGCTCGGCTGCTTTCACCCGAGCCAGCAGAACACGTTCACCGGGAAGTTGACCGAGCCGATGATCGACGAGGTTCTGGCGCGGGCACGGTCATTGGCGATTGCGCTATCAGATACGTAGCTTGAGCGCCATCGGCCGAGAGGCGGTCAGGAACGGACCGCGATCGCTCGGGCGCCGGGCGGTGGATCGGTACGCTCGGCTGAGTGTCGCTCGAGCACTTCTCTCCGCGTACCCGTGAGTGGTTCGCGGGCGCGTTCACCGCGCCCACGCCGGCGCAGGCGCAGGCCTGGCCGGCGATCGCGTCTGGCGAGCATGTTCTGATCTCGGCGCCGACCGGGTCGGGCAAGACTCTGGCCGCGTTCCTGTGGGCGATCGACCGACTGGCCAGTCAGCCAGGCGAGAC
>DATFDC010000051.1:0-19703 GCA_035252415.1 Solirubrobacteraceae bacterium | reverse complement strand
CTGCTGAGCGCTCATCTCGTGCTGCATCGCGTTCAGCGTTCGGCCCACAACGCCGTCATGGGCCTCGGCGCCGTGGCCTGGTGCATCGCGGCGCTCATGTGGCTGACCGGCGCCGACGTGGCGCAATTCGCACCGCTGATGGCCGGCTTCCTCGTGCTGACCATCGTCGGCGAGCGACTCGAGCTCACTCGCGCGGTGCACCGCTCGGCGCGGGTGCGGCGGCTCCTGATCGTCGCCGTCGCGGTGTTCGTGGCGGGACTCGCGGTCTCGGTCTTCGACGAGCCGGCCGGCATGCGCATCGCGGGGGTCGGTCTGATCGGACAGGCGGCATGGCTCGCGCGCTACGACCTCGCGCGGCGCACGGTGCGCACGGGCGGGGTCACGCGCTTCATGGCGATCGCGCTGCTCGCCGGCTATGTATGGCTCGTCTGCGCCGGCGTGCTGTGGGCGGTGTATGCCCCGGTTTCCGACGGGTCGGCGTACGACGCGTCGCTGCATGCCGTGTTCCTCGGGTTCGTGATGTCGATGGTGTTCGCGCACGCGCCGGTGATCGTCCCCGCCGTCCTACGGGTGCCGCTCCCATTCCACCGAGGCTTCTACGCGCACCTCGCGCTGCTGCACGCGTCGCTCGCGCTGCGCCTGATCGGCGGGGACGTGGGCGGGAGCACCGTCCTCTGGCAGTGGGGCGGGATCGGCGGCGAGGCCGCGATCCTGCTGTTCTTTGCCACCACGGCAGTTGCGGTCACGCGCGCGCTTCGGGCGCGGAGTCGATCGCGCACCGCGGCTTCGCACGTGAGATCAGGAGGTTGGAAACATTCGGAATCGAGGCTCCAGACGCCTCGACTCACCCGACGCGGGACGAGGTGCCTGCCGAGATGACCGCCGACACGCCGCTCAGCCCCGACACCACGCTCGCCACGCTCGTCGCCGAGCATCCGGCGCGGGCACAGTTATTCGAAGAGCTGCATCTGGACTACTGCTGCGGCGGTGGGCAAACCCTGGCGGACGCATGCACGAAGCAAGGTCTCGACCTCGACGCCGTGCAGGCCGCGCTGCGTCGACTCGAGGATGCCGGCACCGACGATGACGTCGAGAACACCGACTGGCGCGATGTCGGGGTCGTCGCGCTGTGCGATCACATCGTCTCCGTACACCACGACCGCCTTCGCGAAGCATTCCCGCGGATCGCCGGCCTGCTGTCGACCGTGGTCCGCGTGCACGGCGATCGCGAGCCGCGGCTGTCCGAGGTGCGGCGCGTCTTTGCAGAGATCCAAGCCGAGCTCGAGCCGCATCTGGCCAGCGAAGAGGACGAGTTGTTCCCGGCTTGCATCGCCTGGGAGCAGCACGGGACGCCGGTCGACACGGAGACCATCGATGAGCATGAGCGCGAACACGCCGGCGTCGGGGACGCGCTCGCGGTGCTGCGAGACCTCTGCCACGACTACGACCGTCAGGCCGCGCTGTGCAACACGCACCGCACGCTGCTCGACGCATTGGAAGCCTTCGAGCAGGATCTGCACCGCCACGTCCATGAGGAGAACAACATCCTGCTGACCCGAGTGAGGGGACCGCACGCCGGAGAGGCGCTCGCCGAAGCACGGTGAGCGGCCCCGCTCACTCAGAAGAAGACGCGGATGAGCCCGAACTCGTTCTCGGAGCCGTTGGCGATGGTCCCGGCCGCCACGATCCCGCCGAGCGGGTCGACCTGGGCGGCGTGGCCGAAGTCGCCGGCGCCGTGGAAGTCAGTAGTCAGGAACGTGTCGAGCGTGCCGTCGAGGTTGTAGCGGACGAGTGCCATGTCCCTGACCGTCGAACTGCTCGCGCTGCCGACGACGACGACCCCGCCGCCCGGGTCCAGGACGAGGTCGTCGCCCGAGTCATCGCCGCCGCTCAGATCGGTGTCGGCGATGCCGAACTCGCCGAAGCCGAGGTTCAGCTTGCCGTTGGGGCCGTAGCTCGCGACGAACGGGTCGAGGTTCGTGTGCGGCCCGAGCCGGGTGCCGGCAACCAGGATCGTGCCGCCGGATGTGATCGCGACGCCGTTGGCGACGTCGTCGAAACCAAGGTCGCTGACCACTGTGCCGGTGCCGCCGAAGGTAAGGTCGAGGGCGCCGTCGGGCAGGTAGCGCGCAAGTCCGATGTTCTCGCCGGTGACGCCGACCGCGACGATCTTGCCGTCAGGCTGGATGGCGACCCCATTCGCGGCGTCGCTTTCGCTGCCGAGGTCGGTGGTGACGATGCCGTCGCCGCCGAAGCTGGTGTCGAGCGAGCCGTCGGGGTTGTAGCGCACGAGCGCGAAGTCGAAATCGACCGGACTGGTCTGGGCGAACCCCGCCGCGACGATCTTGCCGTCAGGCTGGACCGCCACCGCGTTTGCCCCGTCAGCGCGGCCCGCCACGTCGGTCTTCACGAACCCGCCGGCGGGGAAGGCCGGATTCGGCTGGCCGTCGGCCGTATAGCGCGCCACCCCGAAGTCGGTATTGGTCGGCCCAGCCGCGTCGGTGCGACCCACCGCGACGAACCCGCCGTCGCGGTCATCGGCAGCGTCGAATGCCTTGTCGTTGGACCCGCCGAGCGCGGTCGTCGCGATTCCGCCGGTGCCGAAGCCAGGGTCGAGGTTCCCGGCCGCGTCGTAGCCCGCGGCGCCGAACTGGAGGTGAGCGTTGACCCCCACGTCCCGCGCCCCCACGACGATGATGCGGCCGTCCGGCTCGACCACGACGGCTCTGGCGTCCCCGCCGCCGGGCGTCGACGCACGGCCGCCGGCGCCAAAGCTGGCGTCGAGGCCGGTCGGCGTTGCGACGTTCGCGCAGTGGATGGCGGCGTTCGTCACGTTCGTGCTGACCGTTCCGGTGCCGTCCACCACGGTGCAGACCTGGTCGGGGTTGGTGGGCTGCGCCGTGACGCGCACGTCGTAAGGCGAGCCGGCCGGGAACGTGCCCGGGAACGTGAACGAGCCGTTACCGGCCACGGACAGCTGGGTTGTCTGGTCGGTGAGCACCAGGCCGCTACCCGCGAGCCCGTCGACCGTTCCGCCGACCGTGAACTCCGGCAGCGATCCGCCGGGCGTCGTAGCCGGCTGGTCGTCGTCGACGATGGTGACCGTGGCTCGGCGCTGCGGGCCGAGCTTGGCACAGTGCGCATGGCCGAGTGAGACCGTGAACGTCTCGTCCGGCTCGACCGCCGCGTCCTCGCGCAGCGGAATATCGACGAGCCGCGGCGAGATGTCGCCGGCGCCGAAGCGGACGGTCGTCTTCGTCGTCCGGTAGTCGGCGCCGGCTGTGGCGGTCCCGGCCTGCGTGGTCAGGGTCACGCTGGCCACGCCGCGTGAGCCGCCGCTGCGCGTGACCAGGACCAGTGGGTCGCCGTCTCCCTCGCTCGCAGCGAACGCTCCCGAGCTGAGCTGCAGCGTGCCCGCGCCCCGCGGTCGGCCCTGCGGGCAGCGGGCCTGTGGCAGCGGGCGGATGCCCGGCTCGGCGATCTTCGGTGCGCCCTTCGCAGTCAGGCCGCGGGCGGTGAGCAGTCCGGGCCCCGCGTGCTGCGGGTCGCGGATGAACGCCCGAGCGGCGGACTCGAGGCCGAGCTCGTCGACCGCCTGCGCGTCGAGGCTCACGTGCACGGCGAACAGCTCGCCCAGACGCACCGACTTGAGCGGCACCTTGAGCGTCACCGGGCCGCGCAGGAACAGGTCCGCGCCCATTCCCGTGGGCAGGCCGTGCACATCGGCGTCGAAGTCCGGGTCGTTGTCGAAGGCGGCTTTCGTCCAGCCCGGCGCCCGAGAGTCCGAGGTGGTCGCCACGTCGAAGCCCCAGTGCCCATCGCGCCCCTCGAGGTAGGCGACACCCCCCACGTCATAGAAGTCACCGCCCGTGGAGGACGCGTAGGCCCGGGCGTGGAAGCGCACGCTCGTCCGGACTGGACGACAGGCCAGCCCCGGCGTGCAGTGGGGGACCAGAGAGTTTGAGTCGACGGTCACCAACTCGGCCTGCGACAGCGTGATCTTCAACGACGCCTTGTCGGCGGACTTGACGTAGGCCTGGTACTCGTCCAGGTGCGTCGCCGTGCCGCGGGCCGACTGCGGGCGGGTGAAGTCGCGCGACGGCGCGGTCGCTTCCACGCCGTAGCTGCGGCCGGTCGCGCTGGAGAACACGGAGCCGCTCGCACGATCGAACAGCTGCGTTCCGCGCAGGTTGAACGCCACGGCCCCGGTGTCGACGGTCTGGTCCAGTGCACCATTCGCCTGGGTGCCGCCGCTCACCTCCACCCGGCCGGGGCCCTGCAAGATCTCACTGACCGACCAATTCCGCAGCGGGGAGCCATTCGGACTCGGCGCGGCTGCCCCAGCGGTCGAGGCGAACGCGACCAGCGCGGCCACTGCCGCCAGCGCGACGACGGTCAGCACACGGGTCCACCGATGTCTGTGCATCTCGCAATCACCCATGTGAGTTGCCCGCTTGTTTTGCGACCCCTGGTTTGGAGTGATGGCGCAGGCTAAGACTCGGGTCGCGCAGCGTCTTCGGTGCACGTACGGAGATCGCTACGGATCGGCCTACGCGTCATTTCTCCTGGGCACGGGCCGGCGCCCGAAACGGTTCGCCGTCGCGCTTTGCTCGTTGCGTTCGCGGTCGGAGACGACCGGCCGCGCCTGACCCTTTCAGGAACCTGACGCGGCAAGTACTGCGTTCAAGGCTGCGCTGCGCGCGTCCTCGCGCCACACCAGGATGAACGGGAACGTAATCGCCGGCTCGAGCGGCACCAGCACCGTTCCCTCGAGCCGCGGCCCGAACGCGGTGCGGACATAGAGCACGATGCCGAGACCCTCGCGGACGGCCTGCGTGCCGAGGTCGGGGTACGGGTCGGGGCGGGTGCGCGGCTCGAAGCCGGCGGCCCGGCATGCTGCGATCACGGCGGCGGTGTAGCCCGGACTGTCCTTGCCGCCGGCCACCAGCAGCGTCTCTTCGGCCAGTTCGTCGAGCGCGACCTCCGGGCGGGCGGCCAGCGGATGATCGTCACGGAGGTGCACGACAACCGGCTCATCGCGCAGGCCCATCGACGCCAGTCCGCCGAGATCGGACGGGCAGAAGACGACGGCAAGGTCGAGGCGACCCTGGCGGACGTCGCGCACGAGCGCGCCGGTGGTGTCCTCGCTGGTATGCAGCATCACCCCCGACGCGGCCGTCGACCAACGGTCGAGCAAGGTCGGCGCGAGCTCGAAGCGCGCCGCGGGGCTGAGGCCGCAACGCAGCAGCCCACTCGGTGATCGCTCCACGGCCTGCACGTCGCGGACGACCGTGGTGGCGTGGGCCAGGAGCTCGCGTCCCCGCTCGAGCATCTGCTCCCCCGCGGCGGTCAACCGCACCTGCCTGGAGCTGCGGTCGAGCAGCGCGACGCCGAGCTGCTGCTCGAGCTGGCGAACCGCCGCGCTGAGCGGTGGCTGGGCCATGTGCAGGCGCTCGGCCGCGCGGGTGAAGTTGCCCTCCTCCGCTACGGCGACGAAGTACCGGATGAGTCGCAGCTCGGGCTGCACGTCAGGCGATCCTACGCGCCACGTATCTCGAAAGATCGGATCGGTCTTGGACAGATGCGCGGTGGGCCCTCAAGCTGGACCGCGATGTATGACATTCAATCTCTGAGCAGGAGCATCTGATGAGCAAGCTGCTGTACGTGATCTCGTCGCCGCGCGGCGAGCAGTCCGAGTCGCGGGCGATCGCAGACGAGTTTCTCGACGCCTACCGGCAGTCCGATCCGAGCGTGGAGGTCGACGTGCTCGACCTGTGGACCGAGCCGCTGCCGGTCTACGCCCGCGACGGCGTCGCGGCGAAGATGGCCGTCTTCGCGGGGCAGGCACCATCCGGGGCTGGAGCCGCCGCCTGGGCCGAGGTGCAGCGTGTGTTTGCCCGGTTCGATGCCGCCGATGAGTACCTGTTCACGGTGCCGATGTGGAATCACGGCGTGCCCTGGGTGCTCAAGCACCTGATCGACACGGTCAGTCAGCCCGGCATGGTGTTCGGCTTCGACCCCGCGAGCGGCTACACGGGTCTCCTCGCCGGCAAGCGGGCCGTGGCGGTCTACACCAGCGCGGTCTATTACGAGGGTGCGCCGCCGGCATTCGGCGCCGACTTCCATCGCGCGTACTTCAACGACTGGCTGCGCTGGGCCGGGGTCGAGGATGTCAGCGAGGTGCGCTTCCAGCCCAACCTCGTCACGAGCGACGCGGAGGCCGGCCGTGTGGCCGCGAAGGCGTCCGCCCGTGCACTGGGCATTCGCTTCGCCTCGTCGAATCGACTCGCGGCCTGAGGAGCCAACTCGCGGCGTGGCGTGATTACACGCGCGCGCGGGGCGGGGCGTTGCCCTTGACCTGGTGTGAGCCGGCCCTAAGGCCCAAGATCAGGCGAATTGCCGATGGCGAGAACGCCGCCTTACATCACGCTGTTCTCCATGGCCTTCAATGCCCTGCCCCACACCACGGGACTTCCGCTGCTCGACTCGCAGTCGGATTTCCTGCGTGCCCGCCGGGCTAACCGTGCCGCGAGCATCGTCGGTTGGCTGCGCCGGCGCCGGTCCCGCAACCGCCTGCGCTCACTTTCGCACGCGGCAACCCTCGCGCCGGGGCCGG
This sequence comes from Solirubrobacteraceae bacterium, assembly GCA_035252415.1. GTDB lineage: Bacteria > Actinomycetota > Thermoleophilia > Solirubrobacterales > Solirubrobacteraceae > Palsa-465. The sequence continues at coordinate 13,087 of DATFDC010000051.1, read as the reverse complement.
CTCGGTTCGAAGTCGTGCCACTGCACGCGATCGTCGGCACGCTCGAGCCGACCCGCAACTTCGATTCCAAGTTCCGGCCCGCGTCCAACTTGGTGCGCCGGCGATGGGAGCGGATAGCGCTGGCGCACCGGAAGGGCGACGCGGTGCCGCCCGTCATGCTGCGCCGGCAAGCGGATGGCTACTACGTCGTCGACGGTCGCCACCGCGTGTCGGTCGCGCGAGCGCTCGGCTATCGCGATATCGATGCGTGGGTCAGTGGGCCGCGGTCACCTGTCTCCGCGATCGCAGGAGTCAGCTAGCCACTCCAGCCAGCGGCCACGGGACCAGCATCGGCCGATGGCCTCGGCGTGCAGCGCTGAGCGGTCGAACACGGCCAGGCCGACGATGCTGTGGCCAAACGCGGGGCGATCGCCAAGCGTCGGGATCGCCGGCGCGACTCCCACCCCCTCCGCCGACACCCACGCGACCGTTCGGCCGGCTGCCGCTTCGCCGAGGCGGTGAAGAAAGCGCAGGCGGCTCTCGAGCCGGAAGTGCGACAGCGCCCAGGTTGTGATCACGACCGGCACGGCGTCCGCGGGCACCCGGGCGAACGCATCGGGCAGTATCTCGACCGGGTCACCGCGGAGGAGCAGCGGAGGGGCCGTCGCCGCCAACGCGATCTCCGCTTCGAGCCTCGCGACCCGCTCCGGGTCATCCGGCGACAGGCAGGCGCGCAACCATCGGGCGTCATCCGCATCGGTCACGTCGAGCGGATCACGGTCGACGCCGATCCGGGCGACGACCTCGGGCATCGCGCGTGCCGGAATCTGACGGTGCCCCACGACCGACGCCGACAGCTGCAAGGCAGACGACGGGTCACCCACCGATTGTCCATTGGTGTCGGTGACGCCCACGCGATCGACATTGAGGTTGAGCGCCGCAGAACGGCCCACGTCGATTAGACCAACCGCACTTGTGCCTGCGCGGTGAGCCGCCTCGGCAACGGCCGGATACAGCACGGCGTAATGCCCGGTCTCGTTGGCCTTCGTCTTCCGGCGCACAGCGATGGCCCCCACCTCGTCGGTCATTTCAGGCAGTTTCCCAGAGCGACGTGCCCCACCCGGCGCCGCAGCGTGCATGCGTTCGCGGTTATCTAGCCTGGCTCCGTGCCGTTGCGTAATCGCGTCACCCCGTTGGGCGAGCTGATCGCCACCCCGGAACGAGGGCTTGTCTACGGCAACCGCGGGTGCCTGCACGACGAGCGAGGCGAGATCCGCCGGCTCTACGCCACCAGGCGATGGATCGCGTGCCGGCTTTGCTTCCGCGGCCGCCGGCGTTCGCCGCTGATGGCGCCCGGCCGGTTCACCGAGCTGTTCTTCCTCGACGAGGCGACCGCGCTGGCGGCGGGTCACCGGCCGTGCGCGGAGTGCCGAAGGGATGACTACAACCGGTTCGGCGAGCTCTGGTCGGCGCTGCACCCGGGCCAGATCGGCGCGGACGCGATCGACGCGCAGCTTCACGGGGAGCGGCTGGCTCTCGGGAGACGAGAGCGCCTACTTCATGAGGCGCGCTACCGCGAGCTTCCCGACGGCACGTTCGTGCTCGAGGCAGGCCGGCCACAGCTCGTACTGGCGGGTCAGCTGCTCACCTGGTCGCCGGGCGGCTACGCCGCGGCCTACCCCCGGCCGAGGAGCGGCAGCGCCACCGTGATCACGCCACCGTCGCTGATCGCGATCCTGCGCAGCGGCTGGTCGCCGAGCGTGCCGCTGCTGCACCCGAGCTCAGACGTCGCCGTTCGGTAGGAGGCGGCTACACTGCCGTACCAGGGCCAGGCAACCTGCCTGGCGAAGCAGTGCCAGCGTTCGTAGCAGTTGCCTTCAGCACCTCCACGTTTCGCAGCACACAATCTCTCCGGAGGACTAGATATGGCAACTGGAACCGTGAAGTGGTTCAGCGACGAGAAGGGCTTTGGCTTCATCACGCCCGATGACCAGAGCAAGGACCTGTTCGTGCACCACACGGCGATCGCCGGCGGCGGCTTCAAGTCGCTCGCCGAGGGCGCGAAGGTGAGCTTCGACGCCGAGCAGGGCCCGAAGGGCCCGGCCGCGAAGAACGTTCAGACGATCTAAGCGCCACAGCCTTACTCTCGAAGACGGCCCGCCATAGTGCGGGCCGTTTTTGCGTTCGCACGAGATCGTGAGCGTTGCTGTCAGCGGTCACGCGTCATCTCCGCCGGCTCCAGGTCGGTCTCAGGGTCGTAACCGTATATCCACCCGTTCGCGACGAGCGGGTCCTCGTTGGCGTACCGGGCATCGCGCTCGCGCTGCTCGGGACCGTCGGGCATGTGGTTGATGTATGAGCGGCCATGGCTGACCCTCTGGAGCCTGGTCGTGCGCGGGATCCGGATCTCCTCATAGCGGCGCAGCGCTGCGACCGGATCATCGATGCCCTCGGCGAGACAGCGCGCGATCACCGCAGCGTCCTCGATCGCCTGAGCCGCGCCCTGGGCGAAGAACGGAAACATCGGATGCGCGGCATCTCCGAGAAGGGTGGCTCCGCCCTCTGACCATCGGGTCAAAGGCTCCCGGTCGACGAGCGCCCATCGACCAGGCGTACCGCCCGCGCGGATCAGCGTCACGAGTCGGTCGTCCCAGCCCTCGAACTCGGCCAGGAATTCCTCGACCGTGGCCGTGGCCGTCCAGGACTCGAGAGTGAAGTCGCCGGCGGGGGCGAACGCGACGAGGTTGACGTGCTCACCGGCCGACACCGGATAGTGCACGAGATGGTGGTCGGGGCCGACCCAGAGGGTCTGGGCGGGGCGACGGGAGAACCCGGGCGCCTGCGCCGCCGGGACCAGCGCTCGGAAGGCACAGATCCCCGAGTACGCCGCCGGCGAGGCTCCGAACAAGGCGCCGCGGACCACCGAGTGCACGCCGTCGGCGCCGATCAGCACGTCGGTCTCCACGCTCGCACCGTCGGCGAAGATGACGCGCAGAGCATCGCCGCGGCGCTCCAGGCTCATCGCCTTGCGCCCGAACCGGACGGCGTCCGCCGGCACCTGGGACGCAATCGCCGCCAGCAGGTCGGCGCGGTGTGCGGTGTAGGTCTGCTCGCCGTACAACTCCTCGCACGAGGCGGCGAGGTTCTCGGCCGACAGCACCGTGCCGTCCACCCAGCGCCTGAATTCCCACCCCACCTTAAGCTGCACCGCCCGCTTCCGGAACTCATCCAGTGCTCCCAGCCTGCGCAACTGGCGAGCGGCGTTGGGGGCCACCACGAGTCCAGCACCGACGTCGCCGAGCTGCGACGCCTGTTCATATACGGTGGCCGACAGCCCCTCGCGGTGAAGGAACGCCGCCACAGCAAGACCACCGATCCCAGCGCCGAGTACGGCAATCCGGGGTGGTTCGCTCACGTCATGTCCCGCTGATGGCCGCCACGTCTCACGTGGATACTGCCAGCCCGCGGCGGGCTGCGGATGCATCCGTACGCGGGCTCGCGCGCTCGAGTGGCGTCCTCGACGACGCGGGACGGGTGCCTACCTACGGGCATCGTCGTGATCGGATGTCAAGTTGCTTGACACGAGTCAAGGCCGTCGTTAGGTTCCCATCGAACGCGTGGTCACGTCCCACACGTCCCGGGGTTCCGGGCGAAGGGCCACGCGTCAAGATTCCCATCGCGCTGTGCCGGTCCGGTGCGGCGGAGAGTTCGGAGGAGAGATGAATTCGGTCGTCGGAGCCCTGCGGGGGCATCGGTTGGCTGCGTTGCTCACGCTCGCTGCCTCGGTGATGTGTGTCGTGATCCTGGGGTTCGACGGTCGTCCCGCGCGGGCGGACGGGGGCTCGGCTGCGCCGATCAGCAATGCGCCGGCGCTGCTTCCGGCGCCCACGTGCCCGACCCCGCCGGCGAGCGAGGCAGCGCCGTGGGCCGATCCGCAGTTCGGTGCCGATTGCCAGGCGCAGTATGTGATCGACGATCTCGAGAACCCGGCCTCGCCTCTGTACCAGCGGGTGAACGGAACCCCGACCCAGAACACGCTGGCGCGGCTCGAGGCGGCGATCGCCACGGGCAGCAACATCGTCGCGGCGAACGGCACGAAGACCTCGCTGCTCGGGCTGTACGGGTTGACCGTGGCCGGGCGCGGCGACGACGGCGCGACCGGGGAGCGGGCGGGCGGTCTGGCCTTCCCGTCGGCGCTCGCCCTCGGTGCGACGTGGGACACCTCGGCAGCGTCGGCGTACGGGACGATGTTCGGGCAGGAGTTTCATCGCACGGGCCTGAGCAGCACGCTGGCGCCGGTGATCGACACGGATCGCACGTGGCGGACGGGCCGCGAGAACGAGAATTTCGGCGAGGACCCGTTCCTGTCCGGATCGATGGTCGCGCCTGAGGTCCGGGCGATCCAGGCCCAGGGTGTGCTGACCACGGTCAAGCATTGCTGTGCGTACACCCAGGAGCAGGGGCGCGCCGGGCAGGCGCTGGCTCTGGGCTCGACGCCGATTCCGAACACCGGTGAGAACGAGCTGATCTCGGAGCGTGCGCTGGAGGAGATCTACGGCCCGGCGTGGCAGGCGGCGGTGGCGCCCAACCAGGGCGACGCGATGTCGGTGATGTGCGGCTACGCGATCGTGAACGGACCGGCCACGCCACCGTTCACCGGCGCTGATTCGTGCGCGAACAAGTTCATCCTCAACGATCTGATCAAGGGTCAGTACGGCTTCCAGGGGACGTTCACACCGGACGCGGTCACGGCCAAGCGCTCCAGCGATGTCCTGAACTTCGAGAACGGCGCCGACGGTGGCGATGTCCGCCTGACGCTGGCGCAGCTTCAGGCGATCGTCGGGGACGGCAGCGGCAACGGCCAGACGAATCCCGACGGCAGCCAGAACATCATCAGCCAGGACCGACTGGTCGACGAGGTGCGGCGCCTCGCACTTCAGTCGACCAAGAACGAGCGGTTCCTGCGTCCGCCGACCAACACCGGCATCGGCGACGGCGTCGCGCAGGACGAGGCGACCTCGGCCGCGATCGAGGAGGGGGCCGCCGTGCTGCTCAAGGACCGCGGCGACGTGCTGCCGATTGACCGGCATACGCGGTCGCTCGCGGTGATCGGCACCCAGGCGGGGCCGAACTCCGATCCGGCGGTCGGGCCGGTGAGCGCCGAGCAGCCTCAGGTCGACAACGACGGCTCGCCGTTCGTGAACCCCGCCAACCAGTTCACCGACACCGCGACCGGGCAGGCGTTCGGGTACTCGAGCGCGCTGAGCGGGATCCTGGCCCGGGCGGGACACAACCAGACCGTGACGTACGCGCCGGGATCGGTCGGGCTGACCGAGCAGCCGCCGTTCGCCGCCAACGGCAACACGTCGGGGGCGGGGTCGATCGCGACCCCCGATCACTCGCAGGCCGGGTTCCTGGCCACTTACTTCGGAGGCGATGACCCGACCGATCCGGCCGCCACCGTGCTCGGCACGCAGGTCCTCCCGTCGATCCAGTACACCTCGACGGGCGGCCCCAGCGGCCCGAGCTCGATCCCCGCGGTGCCGAACGGAAGCCCCGCGGTGGCCATCCCGACCCAGTTCCAGTTCAACAACTGGTCGGTGTCCTACCAGGGCGTGTTCACACCGCCGACCACCGGTGACTACAACTTCTCGGTCACCGAGTCGGGCACGGTCAAGCTGTACGTCGGCGGTCAACTCGTCGGGCAGCGCCTGCGCGACGACTTCGGCTACATCGACCACGTCACGATCCCGCTCCGCGCCGGCCGGCCCGTGACGGTCGTGCTGGATTACTCGCCGATGGCGGCGGCCGCGAGCAACAACGCGACGAACCCGTTCGCGAACTTCAACACGTTCCTGGGCGACAAGGTTCACCTCGGCGCGGCGCTACCGCCCGCGAGCGGTCCGACGCTGATCGAGCAGGCCGTCCAGGCGGCCAGGCACGCCGACGTGGCGATCGTGGTGGCCGGCCGCGAGGCCGGCGAGGGGCACGACATCGAGAGCCTCTCGCTGCCCGGCGATCAGAACGAGCTGATCGACGCGGTCGCGGCGGCCAACCGCCACACCGTAGTCGTGCTGACCGGTGGCCCGGTGGCGATGCCGTGGCTGAACCGGGTCGACGGCGTGCTCGAGATGTGGGAGCCGGGTGCGACGTTCGGCACCGCGCTGGCGTCGCTGCTTTACGGCGACTCCGATCCGTCGGGCAAGCTGCCGATCACCTTCCCGGCCAGCGAGCACCAGGGCGCCGGCGCCACCCCGGCCGAGTACCCGGGTCTCACCGACCCGGCGACCGGGGCGTCCGACGACTACAACCAGCTACAGCAGGAGAACTACGACGAAGGCGTCGACGTCGGCTACCGCTACTACCAGACCCATCACCAGACGCCGCTGTTCCCGTTCGGCTACGGCCTCTCCTACACGCGCTTCAGCCAGCGCATCGTCGCCACCCGGGTCCACCGGGACGGCACGGTCACGGTCTGGGTGAAGGACACCAACCGAGGCGACCGCAAGGGAGCCGACGTGATCGAGGGCTACGTCCACGACCCGTGGTACACGGGCGAGCCGCCCGAGCAGCTCCGCGCGTTCCGCAAGGTGACGCTTGGTCCCGGCCAGAGCACGGTGGTCCGGCTCACCTTCAGGCCGAGCTCGTTCGCCTACTGGAACTCCGGCCCTGCCACCGGCACGGCCCCGGGCACCACGTCACCCTCCACCCCCGGCGTCGACACCTCGACCCAGCCCGGAGGCGAATGGCGGGTCGCGCCCGGCTTCTACCGGGTGTCCGTGGGCAGTTCCTCGAGCCAGTTCGACGACAGCACCTCGTTCCTGCTGTCCGGCCGCACGCCGTCCGAGCAGCTGAACGGGCTGTTCGGCTGGACGCTGCGCTGAGGCGCCGCGGACCCAGGGACAGGGGACTACCGGGCGCCGGCGGGCGAGCTCACGGCGACACTCGCGAGGGGCGATCAGGCACGGTCTGGTCGCCCCGAGGCGGGCCGGGCGCGTGATCTGTGCCGCTTCCCTGACGGGGGCCGTGCGCCGCGCCGACCTCGAAATCACGGCTGCGGATCAAGACGAGCGTCAGCAGCGCGGACACCAGGGTCAGGACCGCCCCGACCAGGAAGATCTCGTTGAGCCCGTGGACGAATGCCGCGCGGACCGCATGCACGGCCACCGGACGCGCTCGAGGCGGCAAGCCGGCCAGGCCGGCGCTGACGCCGCTTCCCTGCGAGACGCCCGCGGCGATCGCGTGCGCGGCGTGCGCCCCGACCCCTCTCGCGTTCTCGAGCAGCGAGACGATTTGGATCCTGACCGTGTGCGAGAAGATCGCGCCCAGGCCGGCGATCCCCGTGGCGATCCCGATCTGGCGGAAGGTCGAGTTGATCCCCGAGGCCATCCCGGATCGGTCAGGCGTGACCACGCCGATCGCGGTCGACGCCAGCGGTGGGTTGATCAGGCCGGTTCCGGCGCCGGCGACGATGAAGCCCGGGATCAGGTGCGTCCAGCCCGAGGAGGCGTCGAGCCCGCGCATCAGCAGCAGCCCGATCCCCACCAGGGCAAGACCCGGAGCGATCAGCAACCGAATCGGCACGAACGTCGTCAACCGGCCCGCGAGCCCGGAAGTCAGCAGGATCGCGCCGGACAAGACGAGGAAGCGAATGCCCGTCTGGAGGGCCGAGTAGCGCAGCACGTCCTGCAGGTAGAGCGTCATGTACAGGAACAGCGCGAACAGCCCGGCCGACAGCGAGAAGGCGGCGATCAAGCCCCCGCTGAACGTCGGCTTGCGAAACAGCGCCAGCTCGAACATCGCGCGTTCCCTTTGGCGCAACTCGACGATCACGAACACCACCAGGAGCAGCGCGGCACCGATCAGGCAGGCGACGATCACCGTCGACCCCCACCCCTTCGCGTTCCCCTTGATCAGCGCATACACAAGGGCTCCGAGCGCCCCGCTGAACGTCGCGAACCCGATCACATCCGGGCGGTGCGCCGCCGGGCCGCGCGACTCGTCCACGCGCAGCAGGCACATCGCCAGCGCGACCGCCCCGATCGGGACGTTGACCAGAAAGATCCACCGCCACGACAAGCCGGTGGTCAGCGCGCCGCCGACGACCGGCCCGATCGCCACCGCCAGCCCCGTGATCGCTCCCCATGCGCCGAACGCGGTCCCTCGCTCACGTCCCTGAAACGCGGTGCCCAGCAGCGCGAGCGACGTGGAGAACATCGCCGCGCCACCGATGCCCTGTGCACCACGCGCGAGGTTCAGCCATAACGGCGTAGCCGCCAGCCCCGAGGCCAGCGAACTTGCGCTGAAGATGACCAGTCCGATCATGAACAGCCTGCGGCGCCCGAACAAGTCAGCCAGCGAACCCGTCGTCAGCAGCATGGCGGCGAGCATCAGCGCGTACGCGTCGACGACCCACTGAAGATCGCTGAAGCTTGCGTTCAGTGAGCGCTGGATCGACGGCAACGCCACGTTGACGATCGTCACGTCGAGCAGCAACATGAACGTGCCGACGCACACCGCGATCAACGTCCACCATTTCCGTTCCATCAGCGCGCTAGCTCCCGTTCAGCCGAACGACCTAACCCGAGGCAGGGTACCCACGCGCGGACCGCCGTCACGATCCGCGCCGTTGGATCCGTGATCCGCGCGTGTGCTCCCCGACGAACTAAACCGGAGCCGTAGCCGCTGGCTTCGCCTCGACGACCGTCCGCATGGACTCGTCGATGATCGTGACCGCGAGGTCGATCTCGTCCTCGCTGATAGTCAGCGGAGGGGCCATTCGGATACAACTGGCGGTGCCGCCGGTCCCGCCGCGCACGAGGTTGATCGACAGCCCGCGGCGTTGGCACTCCTCGGTGAGCGCCAAGCCGAGAGCATCGGCGGGCTTGCGCGTTTCGCGGCTCTCCACGAGCTCGAGCCCGCACAGGAGCCCAAGGCCGCGCACGTCGCCGATGTGCTCGTGGCTCGACTGCAGGTCTCGAAGCCCGTCGAGGAGGTAGCTGCCGCGCGCCCGCGCGTGCTCGGCCAGGTGCTCATCCTCGATCACGTCGAGCACCGCGAGCGCCGCCGCGGCGGGCAGGGGATCTGACGCGTGGGAGGTGACGTGCGTGAATCCACGGGCATAGCAGTCCTGCTCGATCCCGGGGCTCGTGACAACGGCGCTGATCGGCAGCCCGCCCCCGAGCGTCTTTGAGAGCACCAGCAGGTCGGGCACGACTCCGTAGACCTCAAAGCCGTACATCGCGCCCAGGCGACCCAGCCCCGTCTGGCACTCATCGAAGACGACCAGCATCCCCCGCTCGTGTGCGAGCTCGGTGAGCCGCGCGAAGTAACCGGGCGGCGGAACGATTACGCCGCCGGCCGACAGCACCGGTTCAGTGACCACCGCGGACGGCGAGCCCACCGATGCCTGATCGAAGAGGTCGAATCCCGCTTCCAGGCAGGTGCAGTCGCAGGCCTGATCGCAGTGGCGTATCGGGCAGCGGTACGCGTACGGAGCGGGCAATGCGAAGACACCCGGGACGACAGGCCCGTAACCATGGCGGCTCGCCGCGTAGGTGACCGCCGAGGCGCCGCCGGTCACCCCATGCCAGCTCCGGGTCAGGGAGATCACCTCAAAGCGCCCCGTGAACAGCTTCGCCATCCGCAGCGCCGCCTCGTTCCCCTCACCCCCCGTGGAGAGGAACATGACCCGGCGCAGCGGATCCGGCAGGGTCGACACCAGTCGCTCCGCGAGCGCCAGCACCGGCTCGGACAGCATCCAGGAGTTGAGGTGCACTACGTCCCGGCAGGCCGCCTCGATCGCCGCCATCACGCGCGGGTGGTTGTGCCCAACCGTCGCGCAGATCTGACCCGCCGTGAAGTCCAGGACGCGTTGTCCGTCGACGGTCTCCACGAAGGAACCAGACGCCCGGCGCACCACACCCTCGATGAACTCTCCCCCGTACCGAACCAGCAGGTCTGCGCGGTCGTCCATTAGCCGCAGCCTACCGCCTGGGGGGTAGGATCGCCCGGCTCGTTCCGTCCTGGGCGAAGCCGCCCCATACCGCGCTAGGAGGAGCACATGCCCGACCGCATACTGACCAGTCACGCGGGGAGCCTGCCGCGTCCCGAGGACCTCGTCGCGCTCAACTTCGAGCGGACCGAGGGCCGGTTCGACGACGAGCCCGCCTTTCAGCAGAAGCTCACGCAGGCGGTCGAGGACGTGGTTGCGCGCCAGCGGGAGATCGGGATCGACCTCGTCAACGACGGCGAGTACGGCCACTCGATGGGCCATCGCTACGACTACGGCTCGTGGTGGACGTACGTGTTCCAGCGCCTGGGTGGGCTCGAGGTGGTTCCGACCCCGGCACTGGAGCTCGCGCAGGCGCAGCCGAAGCCTGGAGAGCTCGCGCTGGCCAGCTTCGCCGAGCGCCGCGACTGGAACGAATTCGCCGAGGCCTACCGTGACCCCAGCTCCGGTTGCGCGCTGCCGACCCCGCCCGAGATCGGCCCGATGTGCCGTGGGCCGATCACGTACATCGGCCAGGAGGCAATCCAACAGGACATCGCCAACTTCAAGGCGGCGCTGGCCTCCCAGGGACTGGAGACGGGCTTCCTCAACTCGGTGGCTCCGGGTAGCGGCGCGCGCTTCGGCAACGAGCACTACGCGAACGACGAGGAATTGATCTACGCCTGCGCGGACGCCCTGCGCGAGGAGTACCAGGCGATCATCGACGCCGGACTCATGCTGCAGCTCGATGACCCCGGCATCGCCGAGAACTGGGATCAGATCGTGCCCGAGCCTAGCGTCGAGGACTACCAGCGCTTCACGATGGTCAGGGTCGACGCGCTCAACCACGCGATTCGCGATCTGCCGACGGAACGGATCCGGTTTCACCTCTGCTGGGGCAGTTGGCACGGACCGCACGTAACCGACATCCCGATGGCCGACATCGTCGAGGTGATGCTGAAGATCAACGCCGGGGCGTACTCGTTCGAGGCCGCCAACGTGCGTCACGAACACGAGTGGAGGGTGTGGCGTGAGGTCAAGCTGCCGGAGGGCAAGCGGATCCTGCCGGGCGTCGTGAGCCACTCGACGAACGTCGTGGAACACCCACAGCTCGTCGCGGATCGGATCGTCCAGTTCGCCGAAGGCGTCGGAGCCGAGAACGTGATCGCCTCCACCGACTGCGGCCTCGGGGGCCGGGTACATCCGCTCCTCGCCTGGGCGAAGCTCGAGTCGCTTGTCAAGGGGGCGAGGCTCGCAAGCGCGCAGTTGTTCGGCTAGCACCAGGCGATCCAGCGCCTCTTCGCAAGCTCGGCGGCTACTCCTACGCTCGGCGAGCGGCGACTCGTCAGAGTCGTCGCTGAGCCCTCCCGCCGGAGTTGAGCCGTGTGCCTGGGCGGGGGCCGATTCACGTGCGGATGGACCACTGACGCGAGCGACCCCGCCGTCCCGCGCGCGTCAAAGCAGCCGACGTCGCGGATCCGTCGGCCACCCGAGTCTGCGCATCGCTCAACCCCCTCAGCGGATCCCGCTGTCGTAGCTGATCAGGACGGTCGTGTAGCGATGGCTGTGAACGGTGGCGAACTGCGGCGAACTCCTCGGGTACGGATGACCGTTTTGTGGCAGGAGGAGATACCTGCCCGGCGCGAGCGAGATCCGGAAACCCCCTGTGGCGGAAGACCGCACTCGGGCGACCAGCGTGCGCTTGGGGACGCGCCGGATCGTGATCGTCGTCCGGTACGGCCTCTCGCAGACCTTGCCAGGCCGCTCAACCGGGCAAGTTGGTCCGATCTGCACCTTGCCGGTGATCCCTGAGTCAGGTTGTTGCCATCCATGCGAGGCCGCTCGCTTCAGAGGTGACCCGTGGCCATGGTTACCGCCGGCCAATATGGCCAGCCACACGAGCACCGCGGCCATCGCATAGGTCTGTTTACTCGCTCGCACGCGCGACTACGGCACTGACACGTTCATCACCCGCGTGCCCCAGTTCCTGATGCCATCGGCGGTCTGACTCGACTTCGGCGGGACGTACTCGGTCGCCAGCCAGACCGATTTTCCGCTCGGGTCCAACACGGCCCACGAGTAGTCACCCCAGCGAGTCGACCCCGGGTCATAGTTCGTGGACCCGCGCGCGGCAATCTGGACCGGCCCGAATGCGTTACTCCCCGGCGTTAGCGTCGTGAACGCGGCACTGGGGAACAAGTCGCTGCCGGAAGCCGTCCCGACCATCACTGCCCCACCGTCCGGCGCCACCTGCAACGCCGGGTAGATGAAGCTCCGGCCCTGGAGGGCAACGTAGCCCTGTTGGAGGACTTTGGTCTTGTTGTCGAGCGTGCCGCCGCTCAGGTGCGGTTGGACGTCGAACCACGCCGCTCCCGCACGCTCAGTGGAGTCGCCGGGGATCGTTACCGCCGTGGTGAGCTCGCCCCAGAGGCTGCCCTTGATGAACTGCGTTTGTTGCATGCGGTCATCGCCGCTGTCCAGCAGGCTGGCCGCGCCCTTCTGCTCAGCACCGGGCGGGACCCCATAGGCCTCCGAGTTCAGAACCAGGCTCGAGAGCGTCGGCTTCCCGCCGCTGGTGACCGCGCTGGCGTTGGTCAGGGCCCAGACGGCGAGTCGCTGGTCGAACGTTCCATTCGGATCGAGCGAACCCAGGAAGTACTCGGCGGACGAGTTCCCTGTGGTCAGCGCCGGCTGGGGCGCCAACGGGGTGGTGCCACCGACGCTCAGGTGCGGGAAGTGTGCGAAGTGCACGCTCGGGTTGAGCGCGACCAGGTCCTTCTTCGAGAACGCGTAGATCTCGCTGCCGTCGAACTCGGGGCCGTTGATCGAGAACTCGTCGTCGGTGACGTAGAGGTTCTGCGAGTCGATCCCGATTCTCGGCTGATCCCCGAAACACGGGCAGCCGTTACCACCTGGGTCAGTGGTGTCGATCTGATAGACGATCCACGGGTTGGTCGGATCGCCCGGCGTGCCGTTGACAGCCGGGCCATTGGGGCTGTTGACCGCGATGTCGAGGTGCGATGTGTCGCTCGGCGATGTTCCGAAGTCGCCGCCGCTGATGAACAGAATGATCGCGAACCACGTATTGGTGGTGGGGTCGTAGTAGCAGCGCGGATC
>DATFDC010000050.1:0-6340 GCA_035252415.1 Solirubrobacteraceae bacterium | reverse complement strand
AAGGGCCAGAGCTTCGGCTAGTTCACCGTCAAGGTGAGCAACTCGGCGGTCACCGGCACGGCTGGGGCGCCGGGCGCGGGCGCCGGCGCGGCGGCGCCGGTCACGGGCGCCTCGAGCACAGGCGCGGGAGTCGCGTTCGCTCCCGCGTTCCGGGCGCTGCTCGACTCGGCCGGCCTGGGTGCCGTGCCGCTGCTGCCGGGCTCAAACGGACTGCCGGCCCCGCTCGGGACGACGACGATCCCGGGCCTCGACGGCACCGGCGTCACGCTGCCGTTGAACGGCTCGACCGGAGGGGCCACTTTCTCCAATGGGGTCCTCACCGGGACCATCCCGCTGAGCGGCGGGCTGCAACTCGGCAACGGCGCCCTCTCGGTATCGCTGACCAACCCGCAACTGACGCTGGGCACCGGCACAGAGGGCTCGAGCCTGAGCTTCCAGGTCAACGGCGGCCCCGAGCTCAAACTGTTCGACCTGGATACCTCGCAGCTCGAGCAGTCGGCGCTGCCGAACGGAACGCTCGACCTGCAGGGTCTGCTCGCGACGCTCTCGAGCGAGGGCGCGGCGTCGCTCAACGCGGCGCTCGGGCAGAACGTCTTCACCACGGGACAGCCGGTCGGCGGTGTGACGCTGATCGTGCCCAATCCTCCCTCGGGGTAGCCCGTCAAGCCACACAGAAGGCGACCGGCCCGGGCCCTCCCTCCTCCCGCCCGGGCTGGTCGCACCCTAGCGACCGGCCCGGGTCCGCTCCTCCGCCCGGGCCGGTCGTGTCTACGCGACAATCTCGTCGTGGGCCTGTCCGACCCGCACGACACCGCCGCCTACGAAGCCGTCCTGCCGGGCGCCACGGTCGGACCGCTCTCGCCGCTGTCCGCTCCGCTCGAGGTGCGCGATTACGACCCCGCCTGGCCCGGAGCGTATGCGCGAGAGGCGAGCCGGGTCATGGCGGCCCTCGGAGACCGGGTCGTGCTCCTCGAGCACGTGGGCTCCACCTCGGTCCCCGGCCTGCCCGCCAAGCCGATCATCGACATGGTCCTCGAGGTGGCCGACTCCTCCGACGAGGCGGCTTACGTGCCGGATCTGGAGGCGGCGGGGTACGCGCTGCGCATCCGCGAGCCGTCGTGGTTCGAGCATCGAATGCTCCGAGACCCGGACCGAACCGTGCACCTCCACGTGTTCTCCGCAGGCTGTCCGGAGACCGGGCGGATGGTCCGCTTCCGGGACCATCTCCGGGCCAGCGCCGCCGACCGCGACCTGTACGCCGCCACCAAACGCGAACTGGCCGCACGAGAGTGGAAGTACATGCAGCAATACGCCGACGCCAAATCCGGCGTGGTCGCGGAGATCATGGCCCGCGCGACAGCCTCCGCGTAGCGTCGATCCGGCCACACAGTGCCTGCGATCACCACCAGCTTCGAGCTTCAGTTCCCGATCGAACACGTCCCTGCCCTGGCCGCGCGGTTCCCGGTCATGGACGAGACTCCCGGGCTGACCCTCGGCGCGGGCGTGCGGGCCCGCGGGCACTACACGCGGGCCGAGTTCATCGAGGTCTGCGGTTGGAAGACCGTCCGCAGCCGGCCGAAGGTGGCGGCCAACACCGAGCCGGCGGTGGTTGACGCCACCGGCCGCGCACTGTCAGCCGAGGACGAGGCGACACGGATCTCGGCCTTGCTCGAGCTCGCCGGCGTGGGCGTGCCCACCGCCTCGACGCTCCTGTACTTCGTGTACCCCGAGGACTATCCGATCCTCGACGTGCGCGCGCTCGAGTCGCTCGGCGTAAGGCCGCGCTCGGTCTACCCGGTCGGCTTCTGGCTGGCCTATCTGAGTGCCTGCCGGACCCTCGCCCGGCGCGCCGGAGTCTCGATCCGCACGCTCGACAAGGCCCTGTGGCAGCACTCCAAGGAGCGCACGCCGGACTGACCGGATCGCGCCCGAACACCGGGCCCGCCAGACGACTCATCACCTAGGATCGGTCGACCAGTGTCGGTCGACTCCCGGATCTCACGCGCGCGCGAGCTGTATCTGGCCTTCGCAGCCGGCGAGCGTGCCACCGTCGAGGGTCTGCTGAGCGAGGACTTCGAATTCTCGAGTCCGGTCGACCCGTCGCTGGATCGCGCCGGCTACTTCGAGCGGTGCCGGCCGGGCGCGGGGCAGGAGCAGCGGTTCCGCCGGGGTCGCAACACCGAGGTCCTCACGTTCCGCGGCGAGCGGATCTGCCGCGCCGAGGTGTACTTCGGGTGGGATCTGGACTGATGTCTTCGCAAGGACAGCCATCGCTGGCCGACCTGATGACGATGGTCCCGTTCACGGCCACGCTCGGGATGGAGCTGGTGTCGGCCACCCCCGAGGAGGTGATCGGGCGTCTGGCCTGGAGAGAGGAGCTGTGCACGACCGGGGGCGCGCTGCACGGCGGAGCGCTGATGTCGCTGGCCGACAACCTCGGCGGCGTGTGCGCCTACCTGAACCTGCCGGCCGGCGCCGGCACCGCGACGATCTCCTCCTCGACCAACTTCCTGCGCGGCGTGCGCGAGGGCGCCGTGACCGCCACCGCGCGTCCCCTGCGCGTCGGGCGCACGGTGATCGTCGTGCAGACCGAGGTGCGCGACGAAGCCGGCCGGCTGGTCACCCAGACGACTCAGGCCCAGGCGGTCATCGGACCGTAGCGGCCGCGGCCCCGGAACGCCGGCGATCGGACCGCAGCGGCCGCGGGCCCCGGAACACCCACACTCGACGACGCGCCCGGCGCGAGTGAGGCGAAACCCGCGCCAGAGCCCGGCGGATCTGAATTCGCCTCGGCGGGGGACAGCGAATGCGGGGTTATCGGGTTCCGAGCCCCTGGGTGCGCGGATGCGGCGTGGGTGCGTCGGCGCGTCGTGGGCTGTGGGGCCGCGCTGACGCTTCGGCGCCGGCCCGGCGCGGGGTCAGTTCGACGAACTCGACTTCTTGCCGCCCTTGCGGCCGGCGGCCGCCTTCTGAGCCTTGTTCCCGCCGCTGCCGCTTCCGCTGCTCTTCTTGCTCTGGCTCGAGCCGCTGCTCTTGCCGCCCCGGCTCGAAGAGCCCTCCGAGTTGGAGATCGCCGCGGCCCGGGACTTGCTCATCCCCTTCTTGCGCAGCCCTTCGTACTGCTTGTCGTTCTTCACGCTCGACCCGTGGTCCTTGGCCACCGTGCACCTCCTGATGTCGTGCGGTGTTCGCCAAACACCGGTTACCCGCTCCACGCGGGCGTGACGCCGGCGAGCGTGCACGGCCGGGGACCTCTTGCGGGCTCCCACTCGTAAGGAGGACGATGCGCATCGACGGTGTCCATCTCGCAGGGTGAACCCATGTCGGCGGCGGACAGCCTGGTGATCGGCGGCGAGCTCGGCCGGCGCCGGCCGCGACGGCCGCGCAGCGAACAGGCGCTGATCCGCGGCGCGTTGGCCGGCTCGGAGGCCGACCTCGAGGCGCTGTTTCACCGTTTCTGGCCCCGGGCCTACCGGGCCGCGTTCCTGGTCGTCCACGACCACGCCGCCGCCGAGGACATCGCGCAGGAGGCGTTCCTGGCCGCAATCCGGCGCCTGGACCGCTTCGACCGCCGCCGGCGGTTCGGCCCGTGGCTGAGCGCGATCGTGGTCAACCGGGCCATCGACTGGGCCCGGGCTCGCACGGCCCGGCGCGAGAGCGCCGGCGAGCCGGCCGACGCTCCCTCCCCGCCCGAGGTGCCGGTCGGCCGTTACTCGCAGGAGGTCCTGACCGCGCTCGCGTCGCTCTCGCCGGAGCATCGCGCGGTGATCGTGATGCGTTACCTGCTCGAGTACAGCCCGGGCGAGATCGCGCGGGCGCTCGACCTGCCCCGCGGCACGGTGAACTCGCGGCTGCGCCGGGGGCTCGACACGCTCGAGTCGCGGCTGGCCGAGGTGGAGCTCGGATGACGCCGGACGCCAGGCGCGCGCTGCGCGAGTTCCGCGCTCCGGATGAGGCCGGCGCCGAGCAACGCGCCTGGAGCGTGGTCCGCGACGTCTACCTCGAACGCGAGCCGGCACCGCGTGCCGAGCGCACGCGCGCCCGGCTGGCCCTCGCCCCCGTGCTCGCCGTGATCGCCGCCGGCCTAATCCTCTCGCCGGCCGGCGCAACCGTGGGAAGGCTGATCACCAAGGCGCTCGGCGTCCGCCATGCGGCGCCGATGCTGTCCTCACTGCCCTCGGCCGGCCGGGTGCTGCTGTCCGGGCCGGACGGGACGTGGACCGCGGCCGCGGACGGCTCGCTCCGTCACCTGGGCGACTTCTCGCAGGCCAGCTGGTCGCCCCGCGGGCTGTATGTCGCAGTCGCGACCAAGGACCGCATCGCCGCGGTCGACCCCCGCGGCAACATCCGCTGGGCGATCGCCCGCCCGGACGTCAGCGATCCGCGCTGGTTCTCGCCGAGCGGTTATCGCGTCGCCTATCTGTCGGCGGGCACGGTGAGGGTCGTCGCCGGGGACGGAACCGGCGATCACCTGCTGGCGCCGCGCGCGGCCCCCGTCGCGCCGGCCTGGCGCCCGGACTACTCGTTCCAGCTCGCCTACGTGACCACCGGCAACCGCCTCGTGGTCCGGGACGCCGACACCGGGCGGCTGATCTGGACCCGGCCCCTCGGCGCGCGTCCCCGCGAGCTCTTGTGGGCGGCCAGCGGGTCGCGCCTGGTCGTGGTCAGCGCGCACGCGGTGCGGACCTACGCCGGCAGCGGCGGTCGGCCCACGATCCTCCGCCTGCCCGGGGCACCCGCCGGCGACGCCGCGCTCTCGCCCGATGGCACGCGCCTCGCGCTCGTACTGGGTGGCGATCGGGTCGTGATCGTGCGGGCCGGGTCGGCGGGCAGCACCGTGCGCCAGCTGCTCGCCGGCGCCGGTCTGCGCGAGGTGAGCTTCTCGCCGAACGGCAAGTGGGTGCTGATCAGCTGGCCGGCGGCCGATCAGTGGGTGTTCGTGCGCGCCCTCGGGCCGCCCCGGGTGGCCGCGGTGGGCCGCATCGCCCAGCAGTTCTCCTCGGATGGCTCGGCCAGGTCATTCCCGCAGCTCGAGGGCTGGTGCTGCACGGTCCAGGGCCCGGCAGGATGACCGCGCGTACCTGGATCGCCGCGCTGATCTCCTCAGCGCTCCTCGCGGCCTGCGGTGGCTCGGGTTCGCACCGGCACAAGGCGAACGCGGCGCGCGCCGCGACGGTCGCTTCCGTGAAGCCGATCGCCCCCTCCCCGCCCATCCGGCCCGCCGAGCAGGCGTTGGTCACCGCCGAGACAGAGAACCGGCTGCTGGTGGTCGAGCTGCCGAGCGGCCGCGTAGTGAGGCGGATCGCGCTTGCGCGCGATCCCGAGGACGTCGCCGCCAACGCCGGCGAGGGCAGCAGCGTGGTCGTAGTCAGCGCGGCTGGGCGTGCGGTGACCGTACTCGACGGCGAGACTTTGAACCCGCGGGGCGTGCTCGGCGGCTTTGTCGCTCCGCACATCCCGGAGATCGCGCCGGGCGGCCAATACGGCTACGTGACCGACGACACCCGCGGCACGGTAACTGCGATCTATCTCGGCGACGCCCGTGTGACCAGCACGATCGAGCTCGGCGCCGGCGCCCACCACCTGAGCTTCGACGCCACCCATCAGCGAGCCTGGGTCGCGCTCGGCGAATCGGCGAGGACGATCGTCGTCCTGAGCACCAGCCACACTGATCATCCCCGGGTGATCGGCCGCTTCGATCCCGGCTTCGCGGTCCACGATCTCTCGTTCTCGCCCGACGGAGAGCGCGTTTGGGTTACCTCGGCCGCGGGCCCCGATGTCTCGGTGTTCGACGCCCAGACGCGGCGCGTGCTGTTCCGCGTCCCGGTCGGCCGATCGCCGCAACACGTGGCGCTGACCGGGCGCTACGCCTACCTGACCAGCGGATACGGGAGCACGATCGAGCAGGCCGACGCGCACACCGGGCGCATCCTCCACCGCGCGAGGACGCCGTACGGCTCGTTCGAGCTCGCCGCCGATTCCCGCTATGTCGTCACCTCCTCGCTGCTGCGCGGCACGCTGGCGATCTTCACCCCGCAGCTCAAGCTGCTGCGGGTGGTCCACCTCGCCCCGGCCACGCGCGAGGTGGCGCTCAGCTCTCCAGCCGGAAGCCGACCTTGAGCCCCACCTGGTAGTAGGCGATCGACCCATCCTCGTTGAGGTCGCCGCGTACCTGGGTCACCTCGAACCAGTCGAGATGCCGCAGGGTCTTGCCGGCGCGCTCGAGCGCATTGCGGATCGCGTCATCGATCGTGCCGGGCGCAGACCCGACGATCTCTGAGACGGAGTACACATGGTCAGCCATCTGACCTCCTCGGGTGAGTTTGGGGCAAGGCCCGCC
>DATFDC010000049.1:0-4537 GCA_035252415.1 Solirubrobacteraceae bacterium | reverse complement strand
CGGGCTCGAGCAGGCCATGACCACCTCGATCAAGACCCGGCTTGACAAGCTGGTGGCCAGGAAGGTGATCACCGCCGCCCAGGAGAAGAGCCTGCTGAGTCGCGTCTCGGCCCGGGTCGTCCAGGCGGTCAATCAGAAGGGCCTGCCGTTTATGCGGCCGCGCTTCGGCGGCAAGCTGCCGACTCCGCCGGGCCTCCAGATGCCCCCGGCCTACGCGCCCGCGCCGGCCGCGCCCCCGGTCGCCTGAAACGCCTGAGCGACCGCTCTTACGGGCCTCTCATCGATTTCTGACGGGTTTCTCATAGCGGCCTGCTGTACTGGGAATACCGAACCTATCGACATGCCCTGCTAGGAGAAATCAACCGATGAAGACCCTCAAGCTAATACTGCCGCTCATCGCGGGCGCGGTTGCCGGCGGGGTGATCGCGCTCGTGGTGTCCGGTGGGAGCTCCACGACGCACTCGGTCACCACCACGACCGTCGTCCAGCCGGCGGGCTCCCCGGCGCTCCCGACGAGCTTCGCGAACGGCAAAGCCCAGACGATCAACCAGATCTACAAGGCGGTCGGTCCGGGCGTCGTCGACATCAAGACTTCCTCGAGCCAGAACACCGGCGGCATCTTCGGCTTCGGCCAGCAGCAGCAGACCGAGGGTGAGGGCGCCGGCGTGGTGTTCGACAAGAAGGGCGACATCCTCACCGACCAGCACGTCGTGGCCGGCGCCAGCAAGGTGATCGTGACGTTCTCGGACGGGTCAACCGCCCCGGCGACCATCGTCGGCTCGGACACCGGCGTGGATCTGGCGGTCATCCGGGTCCAGAACGTCCCGGCATCCAAGCTCCATCCGCTGCCGTTCGGCGACTCGAGCGCGGTTCAGGTGGGTGACAGCGTGATCGCGATCGGCAGCCCGTTCGGCGAGCCCAACACGGTCACGGCCGGCATCATCAGCGCGGTTGGCCGCACGATCCAGGCCCCGAACCGGTTCACGATCCCGAACGCGATCCAGACCGACGCGCCGATCAACCCGGGCAACTCGGGCGGTCCGCTGATCAACGCGGCCGGCCAGGTGATCGGGCTGAACGACCAGATCGAGACCAACAACACCAACGGGCAGGGCGAGGGCTCGAGCTCGGGCATCGGGTTCGCCACGCCCTCCAACAACGCCGTGCGATTCGCCAAGGAGATCATCGCCACCGGCCAGGCCCACAACGCCTACGTGGGCGTGAGCCTCGACCCGACCGTGACCGGTGGCGCGGGCATCGCCAAGAGTGGCGCCGGCGGGCAGCCTCCGATCGCGCCCGGCGGCCCGGCCGCCAAGGCGGGCCTGCAGCCCGGCGACCTCATCACCGCGGTCAACGGCACGCACGTCGGCTCGCTCAACGAGTTCGTCGCCGCGATCGCCAACTACGCGCCCGGCAACACGGTCACCCTGACGGTGGACCGGGGCGGGTCGAACAAGTCGATCAAGCTGACCCTCGGCTCACAGCCCGCCAACGCGAGCAGCCAGAGCCAGAGCCAGGGCGGCGGCGGCCTCGGAACGCCGTAGCTCCAGCTCCAAAAGACGCCAGGCGAGCCCGGCTACTCAGGTGGCCGGGCTCGTCGTTTGCGCCGTCGTGCGCTCCATGAGCTCGCGGTGCGCACTGCGCGTCCGGCCGTGGCGCCGCGTCCACACGCCGTCTGAGTCGAGCGTCCAGGCGAACGTGTCGTCGGCCAGGCAGCGCTCGAGCGTGTCCTCGAGTTCGGCCTGAAGCTCGGGATCCTCGACCGGGGCGAGCAGCTCGACACGGGTGTCGAGGTTGCGCGGCATCAGGTCGGCCGAGCCGATGTAGTAGACGTGCTCGTCGCCGCGGTGGAACGAGTAGATCCGCGAGTGCTCCAAGAACCGGCCGACGACCGATACGACCTCGATCGTCTCGCTCACGCCTTCGAGGCCCGGGATCAGGCAGCAGATGCCGCGCACGTTCAACTGAATCGGGACGCCGGCCTGTGAGGCGCGGTAGAGCGCCTCGATGCAGCGCTGATCGACCAGCGAGTTCATCTTCATGGCGATCCGGGCGGACTTTCCCGCCTCGTGCGCCTCGACGGTCCGCTCGATCTCCTCGATCAGCGGCTCGCGCATCCAGTTCGGCGCCACCAGGACCTTGCGCTGGCGCGCCGGGTGCCCATAGCCGGTCAGCGTGTTGAACAGGTTCGCGACCTCCTGGCCGAGCTCGCGGTCGGTCGTGAACAGGCCGAAGTCCTCGTACAGGCGGGCGTTCTTGGCGTGGAAGTTGCCGGTCCCGATCATCACGTAGTGGCGCACCCCGCCGCGTTCGCGGCGGACGACCAGGATCGCCTTGGCGTGCGTCTTCAGACCGGGGATGCCGTGCACCACATGGGCGCCGACTTCTTCCAGGGCGCGCGACCAGCCGATGTTCTGGCGCTCGTCGAAGCGGGCCTTGAGCTCCACCAGGGCCACGGCCTGCTTGCCCTTCTCGGCAGCCTCGATCAGCGACGGGACCAGGGCTGAGTCGTCGGAGGTCCGGTACACGGTCATCTTGATCGCGAGCACGTTGGGGTCGTCGACCGCCTGCCGGACGAACCGCTCGACGCTCGTGGCGAACGACTGGTACGGGTAGTGCACGAGCACGTCCCGCGTGCGCATGGGGGCGAACACGTCGGGCTGGTCGTCGTGGTCGCCCGGACCCGGCACGAAGGCGGGATGCGTAAACGGCGTCCAGGGGGGCTGGCGAAGCTCGGAGTGGCCATCGAGGCCAGCGATCTCCCACAGGTCGCTCAGGTCGAGCATCCCGTCGACGTCGTAGACCTGGACCTCGTCGACGCCCAGCCACTCGATCAGCCGGGTGCGCAGCGACGGGTCCATGCCGGCGCCCACCTCGAGCCGGACCACCTCGCCGAACCGGCGGCGGCGGAGCTCGTCCTCGACCGCCTGAAGCAGGTCGTCGGCCTCGTCGGAGACCTCGAAGTCGGCGTCACGGGTGACCCGGAACACGTCGTAGCTGAGGATGTCCAGGCCCGGGAACAGTGAGTCGAGGTGGTGGGCAATGATGTCCTCGAGCGGGATGAACGTCTGGGGCGAGATCTCGACCAGGCGGGGCAGGACCTCCTTTGGGACCTTGACCCGGGCGAACACCTCGTGGTCGACGTCGGGGTCGTGCAGACGGACGATCAGGCTGAGCGACAGGTTCGAGATGTAGGGGAACGGCCGCCCGGGGCCGATGGCCAACGGCGTGAGCACCGGGAAGATCTGCTCGCGGAAGTGACGCTCGAGCAGTTCGCCGGGCGCCTCGGACTCCTCGCAGCTGACGATCCGGATCCCGTGCTCGGCCAGCTCTGGGCGAACCACGTCGATGAACTGACGGGCGTGCCGGCGGTCGAGCTCGGTCACCCGCTCGGCGATGCCGGCCAGCACCTGGGGCGGCGAGAGGCCGTCGGGGCCGCGGGCGTCGATGCGAGCGTCGAGCTGGTCGTGCACGCCGGCCACCCGCACCATGAAGAACTCGTCGAGGTTCGTGACGAAGATGGCCAGGAACTTCACCCGCTCCATGAGCGGCAGCGACTCGTCCTCGGCGAGCTGGAGCACGCGGTCGTTGAAGTCCAGCCAGGACAGCTCACGGTTCAGGTAGAGCGACGCTTCGACCGACGGGATGACGCTGCCCGATGCCGTCCGGCCGTCCTCGGGGGTCGTCGTGGCGGTGTCGATCGCCGGGTCCGAACTCATGTCACCGGCACGTGCGCCTTGGCGATCGCGCTGAGCTCGGAGGGGCGCAGGAGCGTGACCAGCTCGCCCTTGGAGATGCCGGCCAGGCCGCCCTTCTTCATCCTCGACTGCGCCCCGGTCAGGTCGTGCAGCAGCAGCGAGAACGAGGGGTCGTGCCCGACGAGCAGGACGTCCACCAGTCCCGCGGTCAGCTCCCTCACATCGAACGGCTCGCCGGACAGCGCCGGCTCGATCGACACCGC
Source organism: Solirubrobacteraceae bacterium (assembly GCA_035252415.1). Classification (GTDB taxonomy): domain Bacteria; phylum Actinomycetota; class Thermoleophilia; order Solirubrobacterales; family Solirubrobacteraceae; genus Palsa-465. Next base: position 576 of record DATFDC010000049.1, on the reverse strand, counting down.
CAGGCCGAGCGGCTCGCACGCGCGTTCGGCGGTCTGCACCGCCCTGAGCTTGGGGCTCGACAGGCACGCGTCGAGATGAACCTCGAGCACGGCGAGCGCCCGTCCGGCGGCGTCCGCCTGCATCGCCCCCCGCTCGGTCAGCGGCCGCTCGTCATCGGGGAGGCCGTCCTCCGCCTCGGCGTGACGCAGAAGCCAGAGCATGACCAAACTCTAGTGACATCGGGAAGGGGGGTCGTCCGCATCGGGCGCGGAGTTGCGAACCCCGCGTCACCGGATTCTGATCGAGGTCTGTGAGGCCCGGGACCGCGGCTCCCGGTGGCGCAGCCGATCCACGGCCACGCTGCGGATCACATAGCGGCCGGGGGCCAGGCTCACCTGCAGCCGCAGGCTCCAATGCGTCGTGCCCCGGGCGACGAACTCGACCGGGCGCCGGCACGACCGTGGCCGCGTCAATGCACCGCTCCGCAACATGAAACGGCAGCGTCCGTGGGCGGCTCGGCGGTAGACCATCACGTACACCTGGGCCAGGCGCTGGCGCCGGCGGTTGGCCGCACTGGCGGTGGCGCAGTGGTGCTC
>DATFDC010000048.1:0-6011 GCA_035252415.1 Solirubrobacteraceae bacterium | reverse complement strand
CCCGAGGCGCGCTCGAGGTCGACTCGGCCGAGCCCGAGTTCTCGTTCGACGAACGCGGCGACGTGGTCTCGATCCGCGCGGTGCAGCAGACGGAGTCCCACCGCATGATCGAGCATCTGATGATCGCCGCCAACGAGCAGGTCGCCCAGTTCCTGACCTCGCGGCGCGTCCCGGCGCTCTATCGCGTGCACGAACGGCCCGACGGGATCGCGGCGGAGCGGTTGATCGACCAGCTGGCCTCGCTGGGCGTGCCGACGCCGCCGGTCCCCAAGGGCCCCATGAGCCCGCAGCAAGCGGGCGATCTGATCGGGGCGGCCTCGCAGCTGATCGAGGCCTGGACCGCCCGCGACGGGGGTCGAGGCAGGCGCGCACTGACCACGCTGGTGCTGCGCTCGCTCAAGCAGGCCTACTACGACCAGCGCAACCGCGGCCACGCCGGCCTGCAGCTGGCCTCCTACTGCCACTTCACCTCGCCGATCCGCCGCTATCCCGATCTGATCTGCCACCGCGCGCTGCTCTCCGCGGTGGCCGGCGCCGGGCCCGGGCCCGAGGTGTCCTGGGTCGCCGCGGCCGGCCCGTGGTGCTCGGGCCGCGAGCGCGAGGCGATGGGGATCGAACGGGGTGCCGATGACATCGCCCGCTGCTTCTTGCTCTCACGATCTGGGGGCGATCCCGATGAGGTCTTCGAGGGCGAGGTGGTCGGACTCGCCGGCGCGGGTGCGTTCGTGGCCTTCGGGCCGAGTGGCGAGTTCGAAGGCATGCTGCCGGTGCGCCGGCTGCGCGGGGACTGGTGGGAGCTGAACGAGGAGGGGACGATCCTGGTCGGGACGCGCTCGGGTGCGACGCTTCGGCTCGGGGACCCGGTTCAGGTTCGCGTGGGGTCGATCGACGCGCCGCGCGGGCGCGTCGACCTGCTGCCGGGCTGGGAGGATTAGGTCTTATGGCCAGGTCCGGAAAACGCAAGGCGGCGTCCGGGGACGTCGCGACGAATCGTCAGGCGTCCTACCGCTACAACCTGCTCGAGCGGTTCGAGGCCGGGCTCGCGCTCACCGGCACGGAGGTCAAGTCCCTGCGCGAGGGCAACGCTCAGCTCAAGGACGCCTACGCGACGATCCGCGACGGCGAGGTGTGGCTGCTCGGCCTCTACATCGCGCCCTACGGCCCGGCCTCGCGCGAGAACCACGAGCCCGAGCGGCCGCGCAAGCTGCTCCTGCACCGCTACGAGATCGAGCGTCTGGTTGGGCGCATCCGGGAGCGCGGGCTGACGCTGGTCCCGACCAGGATCTATTTCGCCGGGCCACGGTCGCGCGCGAAGGTCGAGATCGCGCTCGCCCGAGGCAAGGACATCTACGACAAGCGCGAGTCGATCCGCAAGCGCGAGATGGCGCGTGACGTGCAACGCGAGTTGCGCGAGGCGCGGCGGTAGGGGCCGCGAGGCGCAGCGGCGGTAGGGGCCGCGACGCCCCCCGATCGCGATCGCGATAAAACGGCCACTCGGGGTGCTCTGTGGGTCGAGTGGCAGATCGCTCGCGCCACGGGCGAGTGAATAGGCGTTCACCCCCTACGGGACATGTGAGTGGCCGCTTGTTGCAGCCGGAAAGTGGTGCATCGACAAGACGCGCCGTGCACCGAGTTGATTGCGCGCTCAATGAATACGCGATTCGTCCGGCATTGGATAGGCGTACGCGCAGTTGGGTAGACCAAGGCCATGACGATTGGGACGAGCATTGTGCTGATCGCCGCTGGCGCGATCCTGAAATGGGCCGTCACCGCGCACGTCAACGGTTTCAACATCCAGACGGCTGGAACCGTGCTGTTCGTGGTGGGCCTGGTCGGGCTCGTGTTGGCGCTGATCTACACGTTCTGGTGGACCAACCGCCACGACGCCGCGTACGACGATACGCGCGTGGTGCGGCGTCCGCCGCCGGCGGCCTGACGAGCCGCCCAGCCGGGACCGGTTAGCTGATCGTGCGCGCCAGGAACGTGGCGTGCATGCCGACGACGAGCAGAGCGATCAGGCTGAGGTAGACGCCCGCGACCAGCGCTCGATTAAGCGGGCGCACGCGGTAGTACGCCTGCTGCTCGGCGCCGCCGGAGCGCCGCAGCTGCCAGCGCTTGTAGGTCTCGAACCCGGCGAAGACCAGGATCAGAAGGATGACCGGGTTCGGCCACAGGACCACGAGCGGGATCAGCGCGGCGAACCCGAGGAACCACATCCACGGCGCCATCGCGGCCATCGCCCGGCCGCCGTCGAGCGGCACAACCGGTAGCAGGTTGAACAGGTTCAGGAAGAAGCCGGTGTAGGCGAGCGCCCGCCACAGGTCGTTGCCGGTTGCGTGCCAGATCAGGATGCACGCGGCCGCGCCGATGCTGCCCAGGACCGGGCCGGCCAGGCCCACCCGCGCCTCGGCCAGCGCGTTGCTGCCGAGCGAGCGCGCGGCGACCACGGCGCCCAGGAACGGGATGAACATCGGGCCGCTGGCCCTGATGCCCTCGCGCCGCAGCGCGATCACGTGGCCCATCTCGTGCACGAACAGCAGCGCGATGAACCCGGCCGCAAACGACCACCCCCAAATCCACGCGTAGGCGGCCAGCGAGACCAGGATCGTCCCGCTCGTGGCGAACAGCTTCAGCTTCGGGAGCAGCAGCAGGATCGCCTTGAACTTCGCCAGCAGCGCGACGATCGCCGCGCCAATGGCCGAGATGCGCCCACGGATCCCCGATTGACGCCGCCGCTCGCGCGGGGGCGAAGGCTCGGGTGCTTCGTCCTGCGGGGTCTCCGCCGATGCCGGCGGCGTGTCCCAAGGTGCCCGCAGCCACTTCGTGTTCGTCGCCATTCCTACCGATTGTAGGAATGGCCACTTGGTCCTCGCGGCGCCTTCTTAGCGCGTTCTTCACCGCCAGAAGGACCGGTGCCCGCAGCTATACTCGGTCCTACATCCCCGGGGACGACAGGCTTCGACGTGGTCGATTCGTGGGGGTGGTTGCGAGTCGAGGTCCCGGGAGGCCTCGTAAAACACCCGGGAAACAATAAGTGCGAATCGTTCAGATTCCCACACCTTTGGCCTCGCTGTCTAATTAGCAGCTAGTGCCAGACCGGCCATCGTTCGCCTGCAGCGATGGTCCGGGTCAAACAGCAGGCTCACCCGGTGAGGCCCGCTCCAGCCCCGCCGGGGACATCCTTCGGAGCTGGCCCCCGACAACCCCGCCGGCTAGGCGAGTCGAGGGTGAGATCAGAGAGCCGGCTACGCTCGTAGACGCCACCTTTTACGCGGCTGCGGACGCGGGTTCAATTCCCGCCGTCTCCACCTCACAAAGAATTCGAACCGCCCTCGCACATACGGGGCGGTTCATCTATGGGCGAGCGTATGGACCGCGGTGAGGGCACAAGGAGGAGTCGTCCGATTGTCTGGAGTTGCGGCTCCTTGGTCTTCGAACTCGGATTCGTTGACGTGGGCGCCGTTGTTTGTGACTCCGTGTCAACCGGCGGCGCACTCCAAGGCTCTCAAAGGGCGGCTACTAGAGCCTGGACGTGGTTGCGAACCTCCGCATCAACCGGCAGATCGGGAATCCGACTCCGAAGGATCGATTGATCTAATAGCTCCGCTCTCATGGCTGCCTTCGCATAGTCGAAATCACGCTGGTCGCCGCGGACGAGCTTCGCAAGGATCATGTCGTGGCGCTCCATGCAATACGCAACCGGGTTACCACGCCCTGGGATTGCAGGATCGACTCTCACCTTGGTCAGCCTGGTCGGGATCCGCGAGGGGGTACATGTCGACCTCCATCGAACCGAGAAGCTCTTCAGGTGGCTCGGAGACCTCGCCGTGGATAGCTTGGCTCCCAATAATCACGAATTCGTCGAGGCCCACCGCGTCGGCTGCAGCCCGAATGACGTGCTCGAATTCGTCGCGGCGCATTTACCTGATTTCCGCGAAGATCTTGCGTCGCTCCGCCTCCGTCAGGGTGCCGGCGAACGGCGAGGACTGGCGGAGGTCACGCATCATGGGAGTGTCAGCGGCTAGCTCACGCTTTACCTCGAGAACTGGTCGGTCGAGAACGTCAAGCCACGCTTCGGCGTAGCGATCGTCGATTCGCCCTTCTCTCTGCCACTGCCAAATCTGGCGGCGCGCCGCGTCAACCATCGGACGTCGTAGACGCTTTGCGATGGCGCGATGGTAGGCGAGGCTACGCCGGTCAGCGCGACGGTGGCGGTCGTCGGTGATGGATTGCCGCTCCGCTTGGTCCGAATCGAGTTGGATGAGTCGTCGTGGGTCCAACTGCTCGGCATACCGACGGCTCTCGAGAACGAGCGGTTCGATGCGATGCTGGCGTGTCCGGTCCTCAGGTTGATCATCCTTGGCTTCGTCGTGCAGCGCTTCGTGGAGAGCCGCGACGGCGCTGATGGGGATGCCCCTTCGGCCATTCTTGTCCATCACGACTGGCAGGTCGTCGGAGTCGATCCACCGTTGGAGGCTGGAATGGTGGACGCCCAACAGCCGTGCCGCCATCGACCGAGTGATCACGTCGCCGAGCTCGCGCTCGATCTCCGCACGAACTGTTGCGATGTCGCGGTCGTCTGGGTGAGCGCGCTCCGCGCGCCGTAAGCGCAGTATTCGTCGGAATAGCTGGGTATTTCGCTTAATGGCGGCCATGGCCCTGAGGATAGCTACCTAAGCCGAAAACCGCAAGTAATCGTGATTTTCTGCGGTTTTAGACGATCCCAAAACCTCTGATTCGACCGAAAATCTGCGGTTTTGAATCTCAGCGATCCCAGCGCTGCAGGTCTTGGCGTTAGGCCAGGCAATACCTATGCTCGGCCGGCATGAAATTCGATGCATCGGGGCTGAGACGAAGCGGCGAGCAGGAAGTTCCGTGGCGCGCTCGCGATGTGACGCTGATCTGGATACAGACGAGCGTTCGCGTCGCTCAGGCCCAAGGGATCGAAGAGAAGCGGCAAGTACTGCGGACCGCTAGGCCTAGGCCCGACGATCTTCTGCTCCTGGCGTGGCCAGGACGCTATCGACAGGACATTTTCCTAGTGGACGAGCGTGACCGAGCGATTCGAGAGTTAGAACCAGCGTCGCGGCGCCCAGGGTCGTCTGGGAGCCTGTGACCAATGCCTTCTCGCCATTTGTTACGCGAGCAAGCAACGTCCCGGCTATTGGCCATGCTCGAGCGAATCAACGCTGGTGGGAAGTACCTCAACTGCATTACAGCCGTGCATGTGTTTGGCTCATACGCCCGCGGCGCGACGGCCGTGGGAGACGTTGACGTCAATATCTCCCACGACTCACGGCTGGATCCGGACGTTGACGCCGAGATCCTCGATCGTCTCTTGTCTTCTCGAGATTGGAACACGCCGTTTCGCAAGGCGCTTCAACCCTCGCGGGCGGTCCAACTCCTTTTCAATCGGATCGAGATGACCATCGCTCCTGTCTTGGTCTACGAGCGCGGCGACACCTTGGAGCAGACCGTAGCTCGCGTCGAATCAATTGCCGAGGACGAATCTGCAGGGCGCGCCGCTCGTGATCCCGTCCATCCCGCGCTCGAGGCCGTCATTGACGACCTCGCGCGGCCGTCGCGCATTCTCCTCACAGAGCTTGCCAGTCGGGGGTACATCAGCGCCTTCGCGACTACCGGGAGCTCGACGAAGTCGGCAGGGTCGCGAACGGCTGGGCGCTCCAACTAGCGCAAGTCGCGCAAGACCAAGTCAGCCGCCACGACTTCCGCGGTCGCGGGGCGACCGACTAAACGGAACCTGGGCGCCCCGCGGCCAGTCCCGCCGCCGCCCTTGTGACCGTCTTATCGCTGACGCCCAAGGCGCGGGCGATAGCGCGGTCGCTCATCCCCAGTTCCCAGAGGTGCCTTGCCTTCTCGCCGAGCCTCAGATAGACGGGCAGCATCGCTTGGTCGACGATGACGGCCTCGATCGGGAGGGCCGCCCTCCGCACCAGCGGGGCGCGGTTCTTCTCTGAGGGCCAGCGCGTTGAGAGTCGTGACCTCGCGGT
>DATFDC010000047.1:0-7290 GCA_035252415.1 Solirubrobacteraceae bacterium | reverse complement strand
TCGGGTCCGGCCGCCCATGCCACCGAGACTCGCCAGCCATTGGCGGGCCCAGCCCTTCTGGCCGGCGCGTGCGTGTTTCTCGGGGTCGGCGCGCCGCTGGTGCTGACGGCGCTCGACCGTGTCGCGCGCGCGACCGCCGGTATCGACATCCACTCCGAGTTGATCGTCCCGCAACTCGGCGTCATCCCAGCCCACACCAAGTTCTCAGAGTTCTCGCCGACCTACCTCGCGGTTTTCATGATCGCCGTCACCGCGGTCCCGCTCCTGATCTATCTCGCCGGGAGACCCCGTGCGCGCAGTCGCCGGCCGCCGGTCTGGGACGGCGGGATCCTCGCCTTCCGCCCGCGCATGCAGTACACCGCGACCACGCACGCCAACCCGGTGCGGGTGACATTCGAGGCGCTGTATCGCCCGAGCGTTCACGTCGAGCGGGCCTCGGACGACCCGGCCGGGCGTTCAGGACCGGTCCACTATCGCTTCGAGGTCATGCCGATCTTCGAGCGCTACCTCTACCGGCCACTGACCCGACTGCTGCAGGCGCTGGCAAACCTGGCGCGGCCGATTCAGAGCGGCGACGTCAATCTCTACCTCTTCTACGTGTTCGTTGTAGTTGTGATCGCGTACGCCGTGTACTCGTCCTAGCTGTTCAGGACCGTTCCCGGTCCGCTGGGCCGGGCCTGGGCCTAACCTTGGGACAGAATGCCGGCAGAGCCAACCCGCAGCGAAATGCTGGGCGTGACGTCTCAGCAGGCCGGGGAAGCCCGCACTGCGCTGGTCTCGATCGGTGCCGCGACGTTGCTGGTGGCGCTGAAGCTCGGCACTGGGATCGTGACCGGGAGCCTCGGATTGATCTCGGCCGGCATCGAGTCGTCTGGCGATGTCGTGGCGGCGCTGTTGACGTTCTTCGCCGTCCGTCTGGGGGTTCGGCCGGCTGACATCGAGCATCCATACGGTCACCGGCGCGCCGAGAACCTGGGCGCCTTGGGCGAGGCGGCGATCCTGACCGGTGGCGGCATCTTCATCGTGATCGAGGCGATCGTCCGCTTGACCGAGGGTGGGCACGTACTTGACGCACGGTGGTACATCTTCGTGGTGATCGGGATCGCGCTGGTCGTTGACGTGTCCAGGATCGGGGTGTCTCTGCGCACGGCTCGCCGGTACCAGTCAGCGGCGCTCCGCTCCAACGCCTTCCACTTCGCGGGTGACATGGCCGGGTCGATTGCCGTGCTGTGTGGAATCGTCGCGGTCAGGGCCGGATTCGAGCAGGGCGACGCGGTGGCCGCGATGGTCGTGGCGTGCATCATCTTCCTGGCGGCCGGGCGGCTGATCTATGAGAACGCGCGGGTTCTGATGGACACGACGCCGGCCGACGCCCGGGCGCAGGCCGAGGCGGCGATCAGCGGGCTGGGGGACGCGATCGAACTGCGCCGGCTCAGACTGCGGGAATCGGGCGGCCGGTACTTCGCGGACGCGGTGGTTGGCGTTCCTCCCGGGCAGGCGGTGGTCGAGAGCCACAGCACCGCGGACGCGGTCGAAGCCGCGGTTCGCGATGCATTGCCCGAGACCGACGTCGTGGTGCACCTCGAGCCGCGCCGTGAGGGGCTCGACCTGCGAGACCGGGTGCTGGCCATTGCGCTCGCGGAACCGATGGTGCGCGAGGCGCACGACATCACGATCTATGAGCACGACGGCCGGGCAAGCGTCTCGCTGCACCTGAAGATGGCGCCTGACGTCGCGATCGGCCAGGCGCACGACGTCGCCGAGCGGGTCGAAGCGGCGCTCTGTGAAGAGCCCGGCATCGAAGCTGTCCAGACCCATCTCGAGCCGCTCGAGCAGCCAGTCGCCACGCGTCCCAATGGGGACCGTGACCATCCCGATGACGCCGAGCGGCAACGGATCTCGCGGCTTGTCGTCAACCGGACCGGCGCACCACCGCGGGAGCTGCGGCTGCTGCACGCCTCCGGCGGCCTGGTCGTGTTCGTGAGCGTGGCGGTTCGCGCCGACATGACGCTGCCAGAAGCCCATGACCTGGCCAGCCGTCTCGAAGACGACATCCGCGAAGGTCAGCCGCACCTGCAGGACGTCGTCGTGCATACCGAGCCCTAGCGCCGGTCGAACCAGGGGAAGCTTCAGACGCGCCTGGTCGTCACATTCTGTGGACGCTCCGGCGAGAGGAGCCGCAGCTGATGGCCAGGCGAGAAGCGACACCGCGCGGGCGGCGACACCGGACGCGCTCCAAGGCAACACGGGCACGAGATTCCTCGTTCTCGCGCCTGTTCGCGCGATTCGCCCTCACTGGTCTGCTGGCGATGGTGCTGATCGGCACGGTCGGCTTCGTCCTGATCAGGCAATCCGCGACCGAAAGCGCGATCCGCCAGGCCAAGGAGCTGACGGCGCTGGCGGGACGCGGCATCGTCGAGCCGCTACTCACGCCACGGCTGCTGGCCGGCGACCGGGCGGCCCTGACCCGGCTGGATCGGACCGTGCGCCGCCGGATCCTGCGCGGGACTCCGATCGTGCGGGTAAAGATCTGGGACGCAAACGGGCGGATCGTCTACTCGGACGCTGCGGGGCTCATCGGCGCCCGCTTCCCGCTGGGGGCGGGTGATCTGGGCGTTCTACGCGACGGGGGCATCTCGGCCGATGCCAGCGACCTGGCTCGTCCCGAGAACCGAAGCGAGCGCGGCTTCCGGAAGCTGGTCGAGGTGTACGTCGGCGTTCGCGCCTCCGACGGATCGCGCCTGCTGTATGAGGACTACGAGCGCTCGAGCACGATCTCGGCGAGCAGCCAACGCCAATGGCAGGGTCTGTTGCCCGCACTCGGCGGCGCGCTCGCGGTCCTGTACCTGATCCAGCTTCCGCTCGCGTATTCGCTGGCGCGGCGCCTGCGGCGCAGACAGCAAGAGCGCGAGGAGTTGCTGCGCCGGGCGATCGACGCGTCGGACCTCGAGCGGCGCCGGGTGGCGAGCGATCTCCATGACGGCGCGGTGCAGCGACTGGCCGGCGTGTCGCTGGCGCTGGCGGCCGCGGCCAGCCGCAACGGCCATTTGGAGCAGGGCCAGGACCATGGTCTGCGGACCGCGGTATCCGAAGCCGCCGCGGAGACCCGGGAGACGATCCGGGAGCTGCGCACGCTGCTCGTCGATATCTACCCGCCCACCCTCCAGAGGTCTGGGCTCCGGGCCGCGCTGAGCGATCTCGTCGCGCCGCTGCGCGCGTCTGGTGTCGCGGTCACCGTCGACGTGCCGGAGGATGCGCATCTGACCGGTGACACAGAGGCGCTCTTCTACCGCGTGGCGCAGGAGGCGGTCCGGAACTCCCGTGCCCACAGCGATGCCTCCGAGGTTCGGATCGCGCTGGTGCTCGGATCGAGCGACATGCGCTTCGTGATCGAAGACAACGGTCGTGGCTTCGCTCGAGGTGGCACCGGGGAGGCGGCGCCGGAGGGGCACTTCGGACTGCGGCTCATGCGGGATCTGGTCGACCACGCGGGCGGCGAGCTTCAGGTCGACTCAGCCCCGGGCCGCGGTACATCGGTCGCCGTCACGATGCGATCGACATGATCCGCGTCGTCGTGGCCGACGATCACCCGGTCGTGCGCAAAGCGCTCGCTCAGCTGCTGGACGGCGCCGACGGGATCGCGGTCGTGGCCACCGCGTCCAACGGAGCCGAGGCGGTGGCTGCGGCGCTCGAGCACTCGCCCGACGTCGTGCTGATGGACCTGGAGATGCCGGGTCAGAACGGGATTGACGCCACCCACGCCCTGACCACAGCCGGGTCCGGCGCCACCGTGGTCATTCTGACCACGTTCTCAGACCGCAAACGAATCCTCGCCGCGATGGACGCCGGCGCAGTCGGCTACCTGCTCAAGGACGCAGAACACGAGGAGATCATCCGGGGGGTGCAGGCGGCGGCGGCCGGGGATGCACCACTCGCGCCACGTGCCGCTCGAGAGATGCTGGAAGAACGCGCACGGCCGCAAACCGAACTCGCCCTGAGCGCACGCGAGCTCGAAGTCCTCCGGCTGGTGGCGCGCGGCTTGCCCAACAAGCTGATCGCGCGCGAACTGGAGATCAGCGAGAAGACCGTGAAGGCTCACCTGACAAGCGTGTTCTCGCAACTCGGAGTTACTGATCGCACCCAGGCCGCCCTCTGGGCGCAGCGCCACCTGCACCCCTACTGACGCTCGATGCGGGCGCGCGGCGGCACCGCCTGACGATGCCGCCGCGTCTCCGTGGCGCTAGCGGTGGTTGGGACCGTCGTCGCTGCCGCGTCCGTCGTGGCGACCGCGATCGGCGCGGTCGTCCCGGCGGTCTCGGCGATCATTGTCGGCGCGGTGGTGCCGCCCGTGATGGCGGACCTGATGCTGGCGCTGCTCGTGGTTGGGCGGATCATCGCTGCCACCGCGTGCCTGGGCGATGGCCGGTACCGCGAGGGCACCGGCGACGGCGAACGTGGCCAGGGCTTTCGTGTAGCGGGAGTTCATGTCGGGTTCCTCCTCGTGGGATTGCCATGTGAGGCTCCACGATGCCGCTGCACGGGTCCTAGTTTCAATTGGACCTTGGTCGGACTGCGGTCCGACCTCACGGCCGGTCAGGCATGCTCGGTGACGCCGTGGGTCGCGAGCCAGTGCTGCTGACCGAGGATGATCGCGATGCTATAGCCGAGCTCGACCAGCTCGGGCTCGGTGAACGCGCGGTGCAGTTCTCGCCACAGCTCGTCGTCGGCGGCCTCCGAATTCCACGCGATCGCATCGGCCCAGGCCAGCGCGGCCCGTTCGCGCCCGGTGAGCCGCTGGTCCTCCAGAGCGGCGACTGTCTCGCGATCTTCCGCGAGATAGCGCGCACACAGGTCCTTGATGTCCCGCTCGACGATCCCACCCTCGAGCACGGTGTCGCGCGTCTCCTGATAGACGCTCAGCACATGCGGCGCACGCGCGCGGATCGCATCGCCGGCGTGCCGCCCCACGTTCGCCGTCATCTCACCGCCTCGTCCGGCGCCAATCCCGCACGTGCCGCGGCCGGGTCGGTAACCGTCGGAACCGTCACCTCGCCGTGGTCGATGGCCAGCGTCTTGATCCACCGCTGCTGACCGTAGGTGAGCGAGACGAAATACCCGAGCTCAACGATCTGCTCCTCGGTGAAGTGGGAGCGCATGCGGTCCATCAGGGCCTGGTCGACCGCGGTCGGATTCCACACCAGACAGCTCGTGTAGAGCAGAGCGGTCTTCTGGCGCTCATCGAACCGGTCCGAGGACTCGAACTCCAGGAGCTCGTCGAAATCCCGCTCAGACGGCGCCTGCTCTCCCCCCGGGAGAGCCCGCTGCGAGCCTCAGTAGTGGCAATCGATCGTCTTCGAGACGTACACGCGGCAAAGCTCCTTGAGCGAGTGCTCCACCACGCCCGTCCGAAACGTCCGCTGCCAGTTCTGCGAGAAGGACCGCAACACCGCCGGCACATGTGCCCGGATCGCCTGGCTCTCGGGCCTCGGTGCCCCGTACCGGGCCGCGTGCTCCAGATACGACAACAGCTCAGGATCGTCCAGCCGCTCGACCGGGAAGTAGCTGATCCTCGGCACACGCTAAGGCTACCGTGGAGCGTGGACCTGGGATCGCCCGCGCGGCCTCGCCACCCAGATCGTCGTGCTGCCTCGAACCGGAGGCGGTCACGCGCGGGCGGACGTGCCTGCGCCTGACCACCCGCCGAGACCTAGCGGAAGCGCGAGCGCTCTACGCCCGCCTGGGCTACCAGGAAGCGCCTCCGTTCAACGACGCTCTATTCACCGACCACTGGCTGGAAAAGCGGTTCTGACCCGCGGTTTCAGCCTGGGCGATCTAGTAGTAGTGCGCTCTTCCTCCGACCGCGCGGCCCATCATGCCCAGCAGCGCGAGAATGAGGCCTATCACCAACAGGATGATTCCGATCACCCACAAGATCGCGATCTTGGCGATGAAGCCGATGATGAGGAGTATCACTCCGATTACTATCACTGACCCTCCTCGGGTTGTGAGTTATGGGCCGCGATTACCCGCGATTCGGACTTTGAAGCCCTCGACGTCGAACGCGTTCTCGCGAACTGGGTGGCGGTGCGGTCGCCCGCGGAAGCTGTGCGATTTCTCTATCGCGTGGCGTCCGCTCTAAGGACCTGGAACGATCTCGACTCCCTCTGGCCCGTATCGCACGGATCGCGGTCTGCCCCCGGGGCGTCTTCGACGACCGCGAACTGCCGCTCACGCGGGTGGGGGACGTCCTCGCCGAGATCGCGCTCAGCCGACACCGAGGCTGAGCGCGCGGCGGGCCTCATCCGGAATAAGTCGGGGCGCAGAATTAGGTTCCGCCAAGCAGCCGAGTGGGAATACCGGATGCGTGCCGCTCTACGCCTGCGAACACTGCGGGTTCACGAGCGCCGCCTTTCGCCTGGACGCCGTCTCTGCGCACCGCCTCGAGTATCCGGAGTGCGAGGGGGTCATGAGGATCGTGTTCCGGTCCGAGGATCGCGACCGCGGCCACCCCTACGCGTCCGGGCCGGCCCGTCGATCGGTGCGGCCAACCCGGGACCCGGGCCAGGATCTGCCCGCGGCAGGCGGTCGTGGGTTCGAGCTACGGGAGCGGGTCGAGGCGGACGGCACGCTGCGCTTGACCCTTCGCGGCGACCTGGATCTACCCGTCACCGGGACACTGAGCGCGCGATTGGAGGAGCTCAAGACGGAGGGCCGCCCGGTCCGTCTCGACCTCTCGCAGCTGACCTTCATCGACAGCTCGGGACTCCAGGCGCTGATCGTCGCCCTGATCGACGCACGCTCGACCGGCTGGCCGCTCGAGGTCGCTCCCGAGGTGAGCCCGAGCGTGCAACGCGCAGCACAGGTTGTCGGGATCGCCCAGGTCCTCTGGCCACATGAGCGACCCCGCCCCGGATCGGACGCAGCACAGTCTGCGGCGCCCCCACATGAGCTCGCCTGACAACATCAGGTCGCGATGAGCGAAGGCACCGTGCGCTTCGACAAGCGCAGAGATGTCTTGGTCGCCCGCCTGGCCGGCGAGATCGACCTCTCGAACGCCGAAGCGCTCGGCGTCGAGATCGCCAACGCCGCTCCGCCCGGCGCAGAGCGCGTGGTCCTCGATCTCACCGAGGTCGAGCACATCGACAGCTACGGGATCTTCGTGATCCACGGCCTCCGTCAGCGCCTGCGCGAAGCCGAGACCGCGCTGGTCCTCGTGATCCCAAAGGACGGGCGGATCCGCCGAGCACTCGAACTGGTTCGCATACAGGAGTCGATGCAGGTCAAAGATCA
>DATFDC010000046.1:0-3446 GCA_035252415.1 Solirubrobacteraceae bacterium | reverse complement strand
GTCGAGCGCGCGCTTGACCCAGGCCTCGGCGTCGCCCTCGGCCGCGACCTCGTCGAGCATCGTCAGCACTCGTGACGGGGCGCCGCCGTGCAGCGGCCCCGACAGCGCGCCGACCGCGCCCGACAGGGCGGCCGCCACGTCGGCGCCGGTCGAGGCCACGACCCGCGCGGTGAACGTGGAGGCGTTCATCCCGTGCTCAGCGGCGGAGATTCAGTAGGCGTCGATCGCGTCGACGTGGCGGGGATCGGCCTCGCCGCGCCAGCGGATCAGGAAGCGCTCGGGGATCGACGTCGCCCTGTCGACCTCGCGCTGGGACACCGGCGGCTTGCCGATTCCGCGCGCGGACTGGGCGACGAACGAGAGCGCCATGACCGAGGCGCGGGCCAGGTTGTCGCGGGCCTCCTCGTCGGTGATGTCGATCAGCTGTCCGAAGCCCCACTGGGGGGCCAGCATGGCCAGCGCCGACTGCACGTCGACTCGGGGGTCGCCCGAGCGCACGCTGAGCGGATGCGGCTCGGCAGGTGGCATACCGGGCAACAGCTGCCCGTCGACCAGCAGTCCCCAGACCTGCTCGAACGGCACGTTGCCGACCAGTTCCTCGATGTTCACGCCGCGGTAGCGCAGCGCGCCGCCGGCCCGATCGGGCTCGGCGATCTCGGTGGCGAAGGCGACGACGCCCTCGAGGCCGGACTGGACTTCAGCAGTGGACATGATGGCTGGTCGGCGGCGCCTGACGGCGGCGCCTTAGGGGCCACAGCGTAATGGCCGCGCTCGCGGAGTAGCCTTGCCCGCCGTGTCCGAGCTGCTCAGTCGCTCCGCCGTCGAGCTCGCCGGGCTGGTCCGCGCCGGCGACATGTCGGCGCGTGAGCTGGTCGAGGCATCGCTGCGCCGGATCGACGAGCTGCAACCAACCATCAACGCGTTCACGCACGTCGCGCACGAGTCAGCGCTGAGCGACGCCGATGCGATCCCGCCCGACGATCCGCGGCCGTTTGCCGGCGTCCCGATCGCGATCAAAGACAACCGCTCTGTGGCCGGCATGCCGCTGACCATGGGCTCAGGCGCGTTCGGGGGCTTCGTCACCGGGCGCGACTCGTATCTGGTCAGACGGCTGCGCGAGGCGGGCTTCGTGATCGTCGGCAAGACCTCGATGCCGGAGATGGGGATCCTGCCGACCACCGAACCGCGCCGGTTCGGGCCGGCCCGCAATCCGTGGGACACCGACCGCACGCCCGGCGGCTCGAGTGGTGGGGCGGCCGCGGCGGTGGCGGCCGGGATGGTGCCGGTGGCGCACGGCAACGACGGCGGCGGATCGATCCGGATCCCAGCCGCGTGCTGCGGGCTGGTCGGGCTCAAGCCGGCGCGCGGACGAGTGTCGGTCGGGCCCGACGGCGGTCACAGCTTCCTGGTCTGCGACGGCGTGCTGACCCGCACGGTCCGCGATACCGCCACGCTGCTCGACGTGCTTTCCGGGCCCGAGCCGGGCGACGCGACGTGGGCCCCGCCGCCGCCCGCGGCCGGCTACACGGCGCTGTGTGAAGTGGATCCGGGGCATTTGCGGATCGCCTTGATCCTGGAGCCCCCGCTCGAGGGTGCAACGGTCGACCCGGTGTGCGAGCAGGCGGCGCGGGACGCGGCGTCGCTGCTCGAGTCCATCGGCCATCACGTCGAGGAGATCACCCCGCCGTGGTCGGGCCTCAACCTGCTGCCCGACTTCACCCGATCGTTCGGCCCGCTGGTCTCGTTCACGACCTGGCTGGGCGGTCAGCTGAACGGACGCGAGACGACCGCCGAGGACGTCGAGCCGCTGACCTGGATGCTCTACGAGCACGCCCGCAGCCAGGACACGATGCAGTACCTGATCGCGGAGAACCGGCTCGAGTCGGTCGCGCGCTCGATCGTGCGGGCGCTCGCGCCCTACGACGTCGTCCTCACGCCGGTGCTCGCCCAGCGCCCGGTGCCGATCGGCGAGATCAACGGCCTGGGCCCCGACCCGATGGCCAGATTCCGCAAGTCCGGCTACTTCACGCCGTTCACCGCGATCTTCAACGTGACCGGCCAGCCGGCGCTCACGCTCCCGCTCTATCACGGCGAGGACGGCCTGCCCACCGGCGTGCAGCTGGTCGGGCCGCCGGCGCGTGAGGAGGTGCTGCTCAGCCTGGCCGCGCAGCTCGAGGCGACGCTCCCCTGGGCCGACCGGGTGCCGGACGTTTAGCTCGCGAGTAACGGCGCCCGACGCACGTTAAATCGGTGCGGGCAGCCGGGTGCCCAACAGGCACCCGCTGCACGTCCAATCGCCTCCGTTTACGGGAGCGAGACGCGGTGGTAGCTCTGGCCGGCGTCGGTCGTGTAGTAGAGGCGCTCGTCGCTCGCGTTCTGGCCGGCGAACCCGAGGGCGACCCCGTGAGTGGGATCGGTGAAGCCGAGGTAGGTCCAGCGGATCCCGGTCGGCCCGGTTTGGCTCCAGGTCGAACCGTCGTTGGTCGTCCGGTACAGCTGCTCGGCGCCGACCACCGCGGTGCTCGACGACGCCGCCGCGAACGGCGCCGAATTGGGCAGGCTCAGCCCGGTGCTCACGACCGCCGTTAAGGTCGCGCCGCCGTCGCTCGAGCGCCACACGCCGCTGTTCATCCCGGTGGCGCAGCGGGCCCACACGACCGGCGGCGTCGGCGCGGCGAACAGGCACGGCAGGCCCGGCGAGGGCGCCGGATGGGCCGTGAAGCTCTGGCCGCCGTCGCTCGAGACGAGCACATTGCCGCCAATCCCGGTGCCCTGGCCCGACTGGACGATGATCGTCGAGCCCTGCACCCAGAGACCGCCCGACACGTCGCCCGCGGCCGACACCGCGCTCCAGGCATCGCCGCTCACGGCCGCGTGCATGAGCTTGCCGCTGCCGCTCGAGGGCTCGACGGTGGCGAACGCCTGACCGGCGGAGATCGCCAGGTCGGTGACCGTTCCGCCGACGTCGACCGGGTGCCAGGTGGCGCCGCCGTCGTGGGTGGCGTACAGGCCGGGGCCGTAGGCGAAGCCGTTGTGGGCGTCCGCGAAGCGGATCTGCGAGTACCCGGACGTCCCGCCCTCGCTGGTCACCAGCGGGGCGGCCGGGGCATGGATCGCGGTGAAGTGGCGACCGCCGTCGGTGGTCTGCAGGATCGAGCCGCACGGGGTCTGCTCGCCCGACGGGCACGGTCCCGGGCCGAGCAGCCACCAGGTGAGCTCGCCGATCGCGGTGAACGACTGGGGGGCGAAGTTGGTCGGCGTCGCGGCCGGCGGGGCAGCGGCTGTGGTTGTTGTGGGTTTGGCCGGCGTGGACGTCTTTGTTCCGCTCGCCGTGGTTGTGCTCGAGTGCTCGGCAGTGGCCGCGGTCGGCTGGGGCTTGCCGGTGTGCACGTTGCCCAGCACGATCGCCGCGACCGCGACCACGACCGCGGCGGCGGCCACGAAGG
>DATFDC010000045.1:0-4606 GCA_035252415.1 Solirubrobacteraceae bacterium | reverse complement strand
GTCCACCAAGAACACCCTCACGCACAGCAGGCGCGCCCCCGCCCGCCGCGCCCGGTTGAGCCATGTCGCGCTGGCCGGCAGGCGGGGTACGCGGCGGGGGCAGACGCTTGTGTTCACCGTGTCGGCTCGCACCCGGGTGCGACTCACGCTCGCTCGTGCCGACCGCAACGTGTTCCGCCTGACGCTGAGCGCCCACCAGGGTCAGAACCACTTCTCGCTGACCTCATTTCTGCGCGGTCGCCACCTGGCCCCGGAGCACTACGTACTCACCGTGCGGGCCGGCAACCGGACGGTCAGGCTCAAACTGACCGCCTAGGTGCCGGTCGGGCCGAAGCGCTCGGTCCGGATCCGCTCCGGCGCGTGCCCGAGGTCGACCAGCCAGCCCGCGGCGGCCTCGACGAAACCGCTGGGACCGCACACGTAGATCAGCGGTCGCCCCTCGGGCGGCCCGGCGGTCTCGGCGAGCAGCGTCGGGTCGATCCGTCCGGTGTGGCCGGTGTAGTCCTCGGGCCACTCGCGAGTCAGGGCGAACCGGACGTCCACCGCGTCATACGAGGCGGCGTAGCCCAGCAGCTCGCTGCGGTAGATGACCTCATCCAGCGAGCGCGACGAGTACAGCAGCCGCACGGGAACGGCGCGGGTGCCCGCCACCCAGTGCCGGAGCATCGAGCGCAGCGGGACGACGCCCGAGCCGCCGCCGATCAGCACAAGCGGCCCGCCGAGTGCCTCCTCCCACACGAAGAAGCCCCCGATCGGGCCGCGCAGCTCGAGTTCGTCGCCGGCGCGCAGCACCTCGACCAGGTACGGCGACACCTCGCCGTCGTCCAGCCGCTCCACGGTCAGCACGAGCTGCTCGTCCTCGGGAGCCGAGGCGATCGAGTAGCTGCGCTGTGCCTGGTAGCCGTCCTCGGCGGTCAGGCGGACGTCGACGTGCTGCCCGGCGCGGTGCCCGGGCCAGTCGGGCAGGTCGAGGATCAGGCTGGTGACGCGCGCGGTCTCGGATTCGAGTTCGATCACGCGCGCGACGGACCAGGTCAGTCGCCCTGGTAGCGCTGCTCGAGCCAAGGGTCGCCGCGGTTGTGGTAGCCGTAGTTCTCCCAGAAGCCCGGCTGGTCGTCGAGCGTGAGCGTCAGGCCGCGCACCCACTTCGCGCTCTTCCAGAAGTACAGGTGCGGGACGAGCAGCCGGGCCGGCCCGCCGTGCTCGGGGTGCAGCGGCTCACCGTCGAATTCGTAGGCCACCCACGCCTTGCCGCCGGTCACGTCGTCCAGGGGCAGGTTGGTCGTGTAGCCCCCGTCCGAGAAGGCGGTCAGGTACTGCGCCTCGGTCGTCAGAGCAGTCAGGAGCGTGTCCACCGAGACGCCCTTCCAGCGCGTGTCGAACTTCGACCACTTGGTCACACAGTGGATGTCGACCGTGGGGGTCTCGGCGGGCAGGGCCTGGAACTCCTCCCACGTCCACGACACCGCCGCATCGACCGCGCCGTCGATCCGGAAGCTCCACTGATCGAGTGGCGTGTGGGGCGTCGGGCCGGCCGCCAATACGGGGAAGCCGCGCTCCTCGTACTGGCCGGGCGGCAGCCGCGACGCGTCGTTCACCGGCCGGCGCCGGCCGGTGAACCCGCGGGATATCGGGGACATCAGCTCCGGCCCGCGTGCCCGAACTGGGCGCGGATCATCCAGAGCTGCTTTTCGAGCTCGCGGAGGACCTCGATCACGACGTCCTGGGAGGCCGCGTCGATCTCGCCCAGCCGGTCCACCCGTTCGCGCGCGCGCTCGGCGACGTCGGCCAGGCGGCCGGTCAGCTCGCGCACGACCACATGGTCCTCGAGCGGCCCGCGCTCGAGACGCCCGAGGTTGCTGCCCGCGGTGACCGTCGCGCTCTGGCCGTCCGGGAAGTAACCGAGAGCCACCGCGCGCTCGGCCACCACGTCGGAGAGCTCGCGCCAGGAATCGACCAGCTCGTCGAGCTGCTCGTGCAGCGGCCGGAACAGCGGTCCGGTCACGCACCAGTGCAATTGCTTGCCGAACAGGGCCAGATCGACCAGCTCGACGAGCATGGCCTGGAGCTGGTGGCCGGTCTCGTCGCGCTGATGCTCGCCGAGGGAGGGAAGGTGTGCCTGCGTGGTGGATGACATGCCGGCCTCTCGTGTGTGGAGGGTTGAGGGATTCAGATTAGCCCCCTCGGTGCGTCAGAATGACCCGGTGAGCGATCCGATGCCACGCGACAAGCAGGGTTGGCGGGTGGCGCCGGCTCCGGACGGGCGCGGCATGCCCGAGGAGCAGAAACCACGGCCCCCGCACCGGTGGCGCGGGCTCTGGATGCTCCTGATCTTCCTGCTGGCGATCAACTGGCTGTCGGTGCTGGTGTTCCAGCCGTCCACCGCGCCTCGGGTCAGGGTGCCGTTCAGCCCGTTCTTCCTGAACCAGCTGCAGGCGGGCAAGGTGGCCTCGATCTCCGCGACCAGCGGCGCGATCGACGGGACGTTCAAGACCAAGCTGCGCTACCCGGCCGACGACAAGAACGCCACGCCGACGACGCGGTTCGCCACCCAGGTCCCGTCGTTCTGGAACACCAACCAGTTGACCACCGAGCTCCAGGCCCAGGGCGTGCGGGTCAACGCGAACAATCCCAACCCGGGCCGCTCGGTGCTGGCCGAGCTCCTGCTCGGGTTCGGGCCGACCATCCTGCTGTTCGCGGTGATCTATTACTTCGCGCGGCGCGCGATGAGGGCCGGCGGGGGTGGCTTGGGTGGCCTCGGCCAATTCGGGCGCTCGCAGGCCCGCCGGGTCGATCCCGAGAAGATCCGGGTGACCTTCGACGACGTGGCCGGGATCGACGAGGCCAAGGCCGAGCTGACCGAGATCGTCGATTTCCTCAAGACCCCGGAGCGCTACCAGAAGCTCGGGGGACGGATGCCTCACGGGGTGCTTCTGTTCGGGCCGCCCGGGACCGGAAAGACGCTGCTGGCGCGCGCGGTAGCCGGGGAGGCGCACGCGGCGTTCTTCTCGATCGCCGCCTCGGAGTTCATCGAGGCGATCGTCGGGGTCGGCGCCGCGCGGGTACGCGACCTGTTCGCCAAGGCCAAGGAGGCCGCGCCGGCGATCATCTTCATCGACGAGCTCGACGCGATCGGCCGCTCGCGCCAGGGATCGGCCGGGATCACCGGCGCCAACGACGAGCGCGAGCAGACGCTCGACCAGGTCCTCACCGAGATGGACGGGTTCGAGTCCACCCAGGCCGTCGTCGTGCTCGGCGCCACCAACCGGCCCGAGATCCTCGATCCTGCGCTGCTGCGGGCCGGGCGGTTCGACCGGCGGGTCGCGGTGCAGCCGCCCGACCGCGCCGGGCGCCAGAAGATCCTCGAGGTGCACACGCGCTCGATTCCCCTGGCCGACGACGTCGATCTCGGCGCGCTCGCGTCGACCACGCCGGGGATGGTCGGGGCCGACCTGGCCAACCTCTGCAACGAGGCAGCGCTACTCGCCGCCCGGCGCGAGCACGCCAAGGTGCAGATGTCGGACTTCACGGACTCGCTCGAGAAGATCCTGCTGGGCGCGCCGCGCGGGATCCTGCTGAGCCAGGAGGACCGCGAGCGGACCGCCTACCACGAGTCCGGCCACGCGCTGGTCGGCATGCTCACCCCGGACGCCGACCCCGTGCGCAAGGTCTCGATCATCCCGCGCGGGCAGGCGCTCGGCGTGACGCTCTCGACCCCGGATGCCGACCGGGTGTCGTACTCGCGCGAGGAGCTCGAGGCCAAGATCAAGGTGTCGCTCGGCGGTCGCGCCGCCGAGGAGGTCGTCTACGACAAGATCACCACGGGCGCCGAGTCCGACATCCAGCAGCTGACCCAGATCGCCCGCCAGATGATCGGGCGCTGGGGCATGAGCAAGAAGCTTGGACCGCTCACCCTGCTGCCGTCCGCCGGCCAGGGGCCGCTACTTCCCGGAGGGAGCGAGACCTCGCCCCAAACCCAGTGGCTGGTCGACCAGGAGGTCCAGCAGCTGGTCGAGAGCCTGCACGACGAGGTGGTCGAGCTGCTGCGCACTCACCGTCCCCAGCTCGAGAGCCTGACCCGCGCCCTCCTGCTGGCCGAGACGCTCGACGCGCCCGCCGCTTACGCCGCCGCCGGGGTCCCGATGCGCGTCCCGGAGCCCCTGCCCGAGCCAGCCGCAGACGCGTTGCCGACGCCCAGCTAGGCAGCGATGGCCGCGTCGGTCAGCGCGTCGATCGCGGCCAACGGCGCGACGAGATCGGCGGGGATCTCGTACCGGGCGGCCAGGGTGGCCGGCGCGGCGTAGGTGAGCTTGGTCTGGCCGCCGTCGTCCCAGACCAGCACCTTGAGCGGAAGGTCGAGCGCGGCCAGCGGCGCGGCCTCCATCACCGGCGTGCCGCCCTTCGGATTGCCGAAGATCAGCACCTTGGTTTCGCGCAGTTCGAGGCCGACGGCATGGGCCTCGCCGCTGTGGTCGATCACCCCGAACAGCGTGAGTCCGCGCTCGGCGATCAGCGTGGCCAGGCGAGCCACGGTCTCGGCCACCGACACCGGGCTCTCCTTGGTTACGAGCCCCTCCGCGGTCATGGCCGCATGAACGTGATCGCG
>DATFDC010000044.1:0-4237 GCA_035252415.1 Solirubrobacteraceae bacterium | reverse complement strand
CTGCCGGCTCAAGCACTTCCATGACGACGGCGTCGCGGCGGTCGTGGCACCCGGGTTCGCGCCAAAGCGCGACTGGTGCGCCGATCGGCGAGCCTCACGTGACTACCGGCGGCGCAGCCGTCTCGAGATTGGCGATTTGCGAGAGCGATACCGCCGGCGGGCTGTGCCCTGCTTTGACGTCCCGACGCGCACGCGGGCACCTTCGTTCGATTGGCTCATGTCCGCTCATGGACCGATAGACGCGATCGCGGCTCCCCGGCTCACGGATGTGCGCGCTCAGTGACACTCCGATGAAAGCGACCGTCTGGGTCTTCGAGCCGCGTCTTGTCGCGAGCGTCAGTGCTCGCCCTGATTCGGGCTTCGGCTCGTCCGCTTGATAGGCGGCGGGACCCACCGCCCGTCAAGGGCTTCCGGCTTGGGAGCGTAGAGGCGCATCGTCACGCCGAGCGGCCCACGCGGCGCCGGAAGCCAGTTGGACTCCTTGTCGGCACCGGGGTGCTCGTACTGGATGTACAGATCGAGTGACCCGTCGGCGTTGTAGTGGAGCTCGTCGCGGTCGCCGATCGCGAATCGGTTGATCGGGTTGGCCGCTTGGAATCCGTCGACGTCGTACATCGTGACCGACCAGAACGCCGCTACCGGAGGCAGCTCGGGCTTGGCGAAGTGCATGACGTAGTCGTTGTCGCCGTCGAGCGGTTCGCCATCGGCATCGGAAACGCTGAGCGGATAGATGGCGTCTTCGGGCTGGTTTGCGCCGAGTCCGGCCATCGAGATGATCGCCCGCTTGAGGTAGTAGTTGCCATAGACGCCCATCGTGTCAGTCAACATCTGCCAGCCGTTTGTCACCTGGGCCAGCGTCGGCATCTTGGCCGCCATCAGCTTCAAGGCGATTCCGGGGGCGCTCTTCAGGGCGTCCTGCACACTTAGATCGACTTCGCCGACGCGCAAGTCTTCCCCGGGGATGATCCCGATGCGTCGCATCCGTGCCACCGTCGACCAGTCCGTGGCGTGTGGACGATGGAGCTGCATCAGCGCGGCGGCTCGCGCGAAGTAATCGGCACCGGTCATGCCGTTTACCTGCTGAAGCGGCGGCGTCTGCATGTCGACGCTCGGATCGATCCTCGCCTCGGTTGCGCCAGCACCGTCAGGCCAGCGTGACAGCGGCGCGATCGCAAAACCGTCCTGCACGACGTTGACGGCGTCGTAGTCGCGGGGCCCGTTCGTCTGCGTGCGTCCGATGATCCACACATACGAGGTCGGCGCCTGGATCCGCTCGACACCATCCGGGATGTTGCCCCGCCAGCCCGGTCCCACAATCGCGTAATCCCCGGGCCCCGTGCCGCTGGTCCGCTTTCCGGGCACCGCGAATGCGTCGGTCCACATGTCGTAGAGCGGCAGCAGGTAGTAGCGACCGTCGGTGTCCGGGACTGAGACGACTCGCGGCTCCTCGGTCAAATCCAGCCACGCGGACGAATACAGCGTGTCGAAGTTCGGCCGCACGACCGCCTTGAACTCCGCCGACGGGAACTCGCGGATATGAGAGAACGTGTCCATCGGACCAAAGCCGGGCTTCTCCCCCGCCGGCAGGTTCGTCATCTGACGCCGCGTGACCTCCATCGTCACCAGCGGATAGAGGTACACGTAAGCCTCGACCGCGATCTCCTGCGCTTCTTCGGCGGAAACCCTTCCCCGCTCGGTATGCGTCGCGACGTTCATCACATCTCCTAGTCGAAATCGGGTCCCGGCGAGCGTCTCGCGCAGCGCGCCGCCCCGCCTCATCCGAAACGGATGAAGTACAAGGAAGCCTCGGACGACCCGGCAAAAGAGTCGTCGCGCACGTGCTTATGCGGGCGGTCCGGCGCCGTCAACGAGCCAGCGCAACCGTTGCCGGCGTGTAGAGCATCCCGGCGTGCGTAGACGGGCGCCCTGGATCGGGCGGAATACGCGCATGTCCGGGCCACGTTGCTTGCAGATCCGCTGCTAACGATCGAGGCGAAGCAGCAGTCGGTGACGAGCCCGAGCCGGCTCTCTAATGGAACGCCGGCAGCAGCCCCCCGCGCCGAGTGACACGTGCTTTCCATCCGGCGGCTCGCGATGGCCGCGACGCGACCGTCCCTCCAACGCCGGTATTGCGCGTCTCTCGAGTCGTCGACGCGTGTGTCATTTGCGACGCCTGGAGCGGTTAGCTACTTGCCCCGGAAATAAGTCGGGGGTTACGTCTGGCCTGACCAAGAGAATTCGGCCTGCAAATGGTCACTTTCTTGGTTGAGGAGGTAGTGAATGCTGTGGCTGTCGGGCGGGCAGGTCGAGTCGCTGTGGGACGAGGTACTCCCGGGCGAGGTGCGGGAGCTGCCGGAGGATTTGGCCGCGGTGGATGTGCTGCTGCGCGACCCAGCGCTGTTGGAACCGATCGCGAGGAGCTGGCAGCGCGAGGCGGTGGCTCATGGCCGTCCGACGATCTCGATCGCGACGTACGTGCGGTTGATGGTCGTCAAGCAGCGCACGGGCTGGGCCTACGAGACGCTGGTCCGGGAGGTGTGGACTCGATCCATCTGCGCCGGTTCTGTCTGCTCGCGCTGGGAGAGCGGGTGCCGGACGAATCGACGGTGCGCAAGCTCACGCGCCGGCTGGGCGTCGGCGTGGTGAACGAGATCACGCGGGTGGTGATCGACAAGGCCAGGCGGGAGAAGCGTTTCCGGCCAAGAGCGGCGCGGATCGACTCGACCGTAGTCGAGGCGGATGTGCGCTATCCGACCGACTCGGGACTGGCGCTGGACTCGGCGCGGGTACTGGCGCGCGAGGCGGGCAAGCTGCTGACGAAGGTCGGCCGGGATGCTGGGCATGTGCGGGATCGCTCGCGGGCGATCGGCCGCCGGGTGCGGGCGATGAGCAGAACGCTGGGGCGGCGCACAGGGGAGCACAAGCAGCAGGTGCTCCAGTTCACCAAGCAGGCGGGGAAGCTGTGGAGCGCTCGATTCGCGAGGCCAAGCGGCTGATCGTGGTCGCACGGGCGAGCTCGTGGCAGAGGCGCGAAGGCAAAGCTGCGGCAGATCGAGCGGCTCGAGGGGTTCATCGGGCGGGCCGCACGAGTCACCGAGCAGATCCGCAAACGGATGCGCGGGGAGCCGATCGCCGGCCGGCTGATCTCGATCTTCGACCCCGACGCGCGGCCGATCCGCAAGGGCAAGCTCGGCAAGCCAAACGAGTTCGGCTTCGTGGCGCAGATCTGCGAGGTGACCGAGAACACCAAGGCCGGCGCGCGCGGGCTGATCATCCCGGCCGCCAGCAGCCAGCTCGGCAACCCGTCGGAGGACACGCTGCTGCTCGAGACCGTCGCCGAGCTGGATCGGCTCGGGATCTCGCTGCGGGAGGTCGCGCTCGACGGCGGGTTCAATGTGGGCCCTACCAGCCAAGCACTCGAGACGGTGGATCCCGACGAACCTTCATCGCTGGCCGCCAACAACCCGGGATCCCGGCGCACACAGCGCCGCCTGGCGCGCTACCGCACCGGGAGCGAAGGGCGGATCAGCCATATGGAACGCGGTTACGGGTTGCGCCGCGCCCGCGTGAAGGACCACCAAGGGGATGCAGACGTGGACCGGATGGTCGATCCTCACTTACAACCTCGACACCCTCGCCATCCGCACGAGCTGAAACACTGAATGGGCTCGACCAAGAGCAAACCATTTGCCCGGAACGGCCGCGATCAACCACGACGCGGCCGTTTTGGTTCCCGCCCTCACCTGTTTCCGGGGCAAGTAGCTAGGCCGGACCAGCCGTTCCACCTGCACCCTCACGCCCGATGTGGTACCTGAGGGAGATGTACCGCTCGATCGAGGACCACAACAGCAGGTACGCCATCTGAAGCTGAATAGCGCTCGCAGATCCCACTCGAAGTGAGCGGACGCCAGCGTCTCATCCACGACATCGAGCGCGGTCGTGAACAGCGGATCCGCCGCGACGCCGTCGTCATGGAAGTGCTTGCAGCGGGCAGTGGCTCAGACCGACCAGCCAGCATCGCCACACAGGCACCGCCGCCCAAAGCAGTCGTCACCGAGCGGCGGGGCCAGACGAGCGCAAAGCCACGCACTGAGGTGTCTCGCCGCACCCGGCGACACCGCTGCTTCGCCCGGGAGATGCGCAAGCCGAATCGCGCAATGCGGACGGCAGCCGGCGCGCTGCTGCTTTCTGCGGCCTGAGACTCCTGGTTCGCCACGGATGCAGTCGCGCGCATCGC
>DATFDC010000043.1:0-11144 GCA_035252415.1 Solirubrobacteraceae bacterium | reverse complement strand
GGCGCGGGGGTCCGGTCTACCGGACCGTGATTAGCCCAACGAGAAGGGAATCGCGACCATGAAGCTGACGACCATGACTCAGGCTCAGACCACCGACCCGGAGGCAGGTAGATGACACGCACGCGGATCCACAACCTCTCGATCTCGTTGGACGGCTTCGCCACCGGCGAGGGGCAGCGCGCCGATGCCCCGATGGGGCACGCCGGCCACCGCCTCCACCAGTGGATGTTCGCCACCCGCTTCGGCGCCCCGATCCTGGGACGCAAGGACGGCACCGCCGGCGTCGACAACGCGTTCGCACAGCAGCATGAGCCGGGGATCGGTGCGGAGATCATGGGCGCGGGCAAGTTCGGCCCGCCGGGCTGGCAGGACGACGCCGATTGGAAGGGATGGTGGGGTCCGAACCCGCCGTTCCACACACCGACCTTCGTCCTCACCCACCGGCCGCGGCACCCGATCGAGATGGAGGGCGGCACCATCTTCCACTTCCTCGACGCGTCGCCGGCCGACGCCCTCGACGTCGCGCGGGAGGCAGCGGGCGACCAGGGCGTGCGCATCGGTGGCGGCCCAACCGTGGCGCGCGACTTCATTGCGGAGGGGCTCGTCGACTACATCCACCTCGTCCAGGTGCCGATCGTGCTCGGCCGTGGGGTGCGGCTGTGGGACGGCCTCGAAGCGCTCGAGGCGGATTACGACGTCGAGGCGGTGTCGACACCCAGCGGCGTGACCCACCTCACCTTCACCCGGTCCGGCTAGATCAAGCGAGACGGCCGTCGGGGGTCACGTGTTTGCGTAGTGCCTCACGGGGGCCGTGTGGAGGTTCACCTTGGGAGTCGCTTTTGGATGACGGCTGCCCGCTATTGCGTAGAGCCCGGTCGCGACGGCGGCTACGCAGACGGTGCAGCAGACCCCCGCTAGCGCTCGGTGCGCCAGTCGCGTTGCACGGCTTCGGGCCGTTCTTGCCCGCTCGAGACCGAGCAGCGTAAGCCCGAACGCAACCACCACTCCTGTGCCACCGATCAAGGCGACGACGACGATCTTCCAGAGGGCGTCCCAGTTGATCAGCGTTGCTGCGATGGCGGGCAAGGGGTGTGTCCTTCAGGCCGCGGCCGGGGCGCTTGGTGCGGTAGCGCGCTCCGCTTCCGTGTCTGGTGTGATCGACGTGCGGTCGAGTTGATCGGGACTGACGTTGTTCCGCTGGGCGATTTGCCACAGTCCGAACGCACCGAGTGCGGCCAGCAGGGCGATGAGGAGCGATCCGGCGTTGCTGTCCGTGCCGAACATGGCGGATATTTCCCATGCAAGCCCGGCGAGTACAGCGGCGGCTGGGATCGTGAATGTCCAGGCGGTTGCCATCTGGCCGATCACTCGCCAGTTCACGCTGGCGAGACGTTTGCCAAGGCCGGCGCCGAGGACGCCGCCGGATACGACCTGGGTGGTTGACAACGGGTAGCCGAAGTACGAGGAGGTGAGGATCACGGACGCGCTCGAAGACTCGGCGGCGAAGCCCTGAGGGGAGTCGACGCTGGTGATCCGGTTTCCCATCGTGTTGATGATTCGCCATCCTCCGGCGGCCGTTCCGAGCGCCATCGCTGTCGCACAGGCGAGCTTGACCCACATCGGAACGGCGAAGTGGGTGGCGCTGATCTCGCCGTGGGCGATCAAAGCGAGTGAGATCACGCCCATCGTCTTTTGCGCGTCGTTCGTACCATGAGCCAGCGAGACCAGGGAGGCCGAGCCGATTTGGCCGACGCGATAGCCGCTGATCGCGGTCCGCTCACCGAGGTGGCGCATCAGCCGGTACGCGAAGAAGGTTCCGATCAGAGCGACTGCGCCGGCGATAACCGGTGACAGGATCGCCGGCGCAACCACAGACTTGACCAGGTTGTGGCCGTTGATCGCGTGCGCTCCGCTCGCGACGACCGTCGCACCGATCACGCCCCCTATCAGGGCGTGGCTCGAGCTCGATGGGATCGTGAAGTACCAGGTGATCAGATTCCACATCATCGCGCCGATCAGGGCGGCCAAGACCAGGACGAGGCCGGCATCGCCGGTTAGGACATAGGGGTTGACGATCCCCTTGGCAATCGTCGCGGCGACGCTTATCGAGATGAACGCACCGACGAAGTTGAGGATGGCGGACAGGGCGACGGCCACTCTGGGCTTGAGCGCGCCGCTCGCGATCGCGGTCGCCATTGCGTTAGCGGTATCGTGAAAGCCGTTGGTGAAGTCGAACGCGAGCGCGGCGACGATCACGAGGATGAGGATGATCTCCGCGCCCATTACCGGGGGGGATCGGCGTCGGGATTGCTAGGAGCACCGCGCTCCCCGGGCGGGTATTTGCGGAGGGTCACCATCAGCGCACGGCATGCTCGCAGCCGCGAGCTACGTTCTCATCATGCGAAGCGGGTGATAACGGTGCCGCCTAATACGCCGATGGGCGCGATCGGTCGCTCGGCCGGAGGTAGTCGATGCAGTGGGCGGCGGAACAGGCCAAGGACGGTTCGTCGCCTCCGGGCAGCCCCTCCGCGGCGCGCTCCTTTAGCCGCTTCATCTCGCCGACGACGACGCCGACGAGGTAGTGACCAGCTCGCGAGTACTGCTCGTCTCGGTGCGCTGAATCGTCCCCGCCGGTCAGCACGTATTGTGGTCTGCGGATGGTTGGGGCGGCCGATTCAATCGCCGTCTCGCCCTTCCTCCGCGAGGAACATCAGCGTCGCTTTGACGCGGCGGCTGACGTCCTCCGACTCCGGGAGGTTGAGCTTGAAGAAGATTGAGTTCACGTGCTTCTCCACAGCGCGCTTGGTCAGGACCAACGAACGCGCGATCGCGCCGTTGCTCTTGCCCGCGGCAATCTCGGACAAGAGCTGGCGCTCGCGCGCCGTCAGTTCTGACAGCTCGGACTTCGCGGCCCGGGAGCGGGCGTCGATGAGCACATCAACGATCATTGGATCGATTACCGATCCATCCCGGGCGACCGTCTTGATGGCCCCGATGAGCTCGTCCTTGTCCCGGATGCGTTCCTTGAGGAGATAGGCGCGGCCGCCGGTCCCCTGGTCCAGCAGACCGATGGCGTAGGCCGGCTCGGCGTACTGGCTGAGGACCACCACCCCAACTCGGGGATGACTCTCCCGGAGGCGGGCCGCGATCCGAACGCCCTCGCCGGCTCCAGATGGGGGCATCCGGATGTCCGTGAGCACAACGTCGGGATCCCAGGTGTCGATCGCCGTTCCCAGCTCCTTGCCGTTTGAGCAGATAGCGACCAGTTCCACCTCGGGAGTGGCGTTCAGGATGGTCGTGAGGAACTCGCGTATCACGTAGGAGTCCTCGGCGATCGCCACGCGGATAGGCGGTTCGGGCGCGGTCTCTCTGCGTCCGGCTGCACTATCGTGCACGGTGATTGCCTCCAGTTGCCCGGGGCTCACAATCATGTCCCCATCGTGAGCAGGATGAGGCAATCGTCTCCGGATTAGGCCGCTGCGTGCAAGGGCGCCCGCTTGTCGCCGACCACCCTGCCGGCACCACCATCCGCACTCCGGCGCGTACGATCGAGACCAGCCACGCGAGGACTGCGCGTGCGGTCGAGGCCCGACTTGCACCTCACCCAATCCGGACGATGCGTCCCTCGCTCGCCTTGGCCAGTCTGCCCTGTCCACGATGGAGCATCCGTGAGCCGCAGCTCGCAGTCACGTCGCCGCCGGGAACGGTATGGCCTGCTACTAGCTGCCACCGTGGCCGCTTTCGTGGTCCAGGGTGTGGCCACCCCGGGCCCGTGGGAGGCGGTGGTGGTGAGCGCCCTGCTCGGGGCAACGCTGACGATTGCGTTGTGGGCGGCGGGCGCCAAGCCCCGGGTGTCCCGCACGGCCAGCGTATTGTCGGTCGCGGTGGTCGGCTTCAGCATCCTCGAGGCCATCACCGGCGACGCGGAGGGTGTCGCGCCGCGCATCGCGAACCTTCTGCTGGTCACGCTCGCGCCGCCCGCGGTGGTCATCGGGGTGGCTCGCAGCCTTCGCGCCAACGCCGGCGTGACCGTGGAGGCCGTGTTCGGAGTGCTGTGTCTCTACATCCTCCTCGGGATGCTATTCGCGCTCGTGTACGGTGCGATCGCCCGCCTCGGCTATGGCTTCTTCACCGGCGACGTCGAGCCCACGCCCTCCCGATGCTTGTACTTCAGCTTCACGACCTTGACCACGGTTGGATACGGAGATTTGACCGCCGCAGGCAACCTCGGGCACACCCTGTCGGTCAGCGAGGCGCTGGTCGGCCAGATCTATCTCGTCACGGTCGTGTCCGTGATCGTCAGCAACCTCAGCCGGCCGGCGAGATGGCAGCCGACCCGAATGTCATGAGCATCGCAGCCAACTCATGGTTGTCGGAAGCGGCGCAGGTCGATCGCGCCGTCTACAAGGCCGTATCGCTGACGAGCACGCCGCGGATGGACGCCGTGATGCGCAACGTGTCGACGGCGGCCAACTATTCGCGGCTCTCGATCGCCATCGCGGCACTGGTCGGCACCACGGGCGGGGCGCGGGGCCGGCGCGCAGCCGCCTCGGGACTGGTATGCGTGGGCGTCAGCGAGGCGATCGTCAATCTCGCGATCAAGCCACTGGGACACCGACGACGCCCGGATCGTCCCTCGAGACCCACCCGTGCGGTCCCGATGCCCAATTCACGATCGTTCCCCTCCGGCCACGCGGCGGCGGCAGTGGCCTTTGCGTCCGGTGTCGCCCGGGAGCTGCCCGCAGCCGGAGTGCCGTTACAGGCGCTCGCGGCGCTGGTCGGTTATTCGCGCGTGCACACTGGCGTGCACTACCCCGGCGATGTGGTAGCCGGTGCCGTGCTCGGCGCGTTGATCGCCGACCTCGCGACGGGCGTAATCATCCGGCCAGGCACATGACCTCGGCGGGCAGCGCCGGCGGACGGCCGTCGTTGGACCAGACGGGTGGCGGCTTCCGGTTCCGTCCAATCTCCAGCAGCTTGTCGACGACGCCAAGCACCTCCTGGTGCGGATGATCCTTTTGCCGCGCGATCGCGAACATCACCCGGCCCGCAACGTCGTCGGCCCTGGGGCCGGAGCGGTTCACCCGCGGGCGAGGGCCAAGGGGCAATCGCTTCACCCGACGTTCTTCGAGCTCGTCTGCCCACGCGAGAAGCCGCCGCATGCGTGCCTCGTCCACGCCGCGCGGCGCGCGGCTGCCCACCACCTTCGCCGCGTACGCGTACAGATCCTGCCGGCGCCGGTCATCGACCCAGTCGTTGTAAGCCCTCAAGAAGGCTCCGATGACCGGGCACACGGAGCGCGGATGATCGGTGAACGGTCCCGCCTCGAGCATCGAGGCCAGCTCCATCACGCACGCCCCGGTCTCGGGCGAGCTGTGCCTGCCCCGGCCGAGCCTGACCGTCTGATGTGTAGCCGTTGACATAGCCACCTCCGATTCTGGTCGTGGTCGACCGTGCGCTGCCTTGTGGGTGGTGTGGAGCACCCTCATTCATCAGCCTCGATGTCGTACCCGATCGCCACGGCAAGCCTGGGCGCCGTCGAGACCACCCGGGCGAGCCCGACGGCCGGCGCGACGGCGAGCAGCACGCCGACGATCTCCGACTCGGTCGCCCCCGCGGCGATCGCTCGCTCGACGGTGGCGCGCAGCGAGCTGGTGGCCGCCCCCAGCGCCAGCAACGCGCCCAGTCGCACGAGCAGGTCGACCTTTGGCCGCAGGGCGGCGCCACTAGCGGTGTCGGGACCGTTGGCGAGAACCATCCCGACCGATTCTTCATCGTTGAGCGCAAGCCGACGAAGCAGGCGTTCCACATCGTCCACGACCCGGAAGCTAGTCGTGTGTGACCGAGGCGCATCCTCCGAACCGGGTGAGGGCACGCCCAGGCGTGCCGTGCGGCGGCCAAAGCTTCGCGGCGGACGCGAACTGAGTGCGTGGTGCCGGCTTCCGTCAAGACGGAGGTGGGCCCCCTTGTCCGACGCCTCTCTCTGCGTGAGAACTGGACCATGACGCCCGGGGCAGCCGCCGCACTTGTTCGCGATCGATCGCAGTCGCCGAGCGCGGAGACCACCACCGTGCTCGAGAGCCCGCTCGGCAAGAGCAGTGCGTGGCGCGATGGCTACGTACGGCGCGGGATCCTCGTTCGCCGCCTGTTGGGTTCGCGCCACGCCTCGGTGGCCGCGATCGTTGCGCCCCCCGGGTACGGCAAGTCGAGCCTGATCTCGGAGTGGGCGCGACACGACTCGCGTCCGTTCATTTGGCCGGGAATGGATGGGCTCGCCGTGACCGATCTGACCGCGGCCGCAAGCGCGATCCTCATCACGCTGGATCAGGCTGGATGGTTGGACGGGCCGGCTTCCTCGCGCGGCAAGCGCGACCCGCGCCGGGACCCGCTGGCCGACCTACTGGCCGCCCTGCGGACGCTGCGTGCTCGAGGACAGGCCTTCGTGCTCGTGCTCGATGACGCTCACTGCATGGCGCCCGCGGTACTGCGCGAGCTGGCTCGCGTCATGGTCGACGAGGCGCCTTCCGGGACGACGCTCGCGCTGGCCTCGCGCTCCGAGCTGCCGATCCCGCTGGCTCGCCTGCGGGCGAGCCGGGCGCTGGTGGAGGTGCGGACCCCGGAGCTGGCCATGATTCCCCGCGATGCGCTCCTCCTCCTGCGTCAGGCGGGCCTTGAGCTCGACGTCGGCGCGGTGCGGAAGCTCGTAAACCTCACCGAGGGGTGGCCGGTGGGCCTGTACCTGGCAGCTCTCTGGGTGCACGAGCAGGAGGACCCCAGTGGCGCGGTGAGGCTCCTCAAGGGAGACCATCACCTCTTCGGCGAGTATTTCCGCGACGAGGTGCTCTCCACGCTGCCTGACGAGTTGCGCGAGTTCGCCCTCAGGACCTCCGTGCTCGAGGAGCTTTCCGGGCCGGTCTGCGACGAGGTGCTGGGCCGACGGGGATCAGGCCTCGCCCTGCGGGCGCTGGAGCGGGCGACGCCTCTGCTTCGCCCGCTCGATCCCACCCATGAGCGGTGCCGTTGGCACAGTCTGCTCAGGGAAGCGCTCCAGGCAGAGCTGCGCCGGACCGAACCTGAGCTCGTGCAGACGCTCAACGAGCGCGCAAGTGCCTGGTACGAAACCGCGGGAGACGCCCGGCGCGCCATCGCGCACACCGTCGCCGCACACGACCCCGTGCGGGCCGGGAACCTCCTGTGGCCGCGACTTGTCGATTACCTCACCCAGGGCCGCAACGAACTTGTCCGGTCGTGGCTGGCAGCCTTTTCCGACGATGAGATCGAAGGCCATGCGCCGCTCGCGCTGTGCGCGGCCTACAGTTCGCTCGTAGCCGGCGACGCCGCTCACGCGCGTCATTGGGCGGTCGCCGCCGCGGCTCTGGATCCGCCCGACACTCGTGCGGCGAGTCGCTTGTCCTCCGGCTTGACCGGACTCGAGGCTCTCCTGCCCGGATCCAGTGTCACCGCCGTGGGAGGGGCAGCGGCAGCGGCCTTGGCCCTCGAGTCCCCGGCCAGCCCCTGGTGTCCGCTCTGGCTGTTCCTCCGGGCGACCGCACTGCATCTGACCGGCGACCTCGACGCAGCGGAGCAGGGGCTCGAGGAGAGCTTGGGCCTGGCCGCGGCAGGCGCACCCGCCATCGTCTCGCTGTGTCTGGCGCAAGGGGCGATGATCGCTATCGAGCGGCGGGACTGGGACACGGCCGCCGAGCATGCCGATCGTGCCGTGGTCACGATCGAACAACACGGCCTGAGCGACTATCCGATCTGCGCCCTGGGATTTGCCGCCGCGGCCGCGGTGCGTGCGCACCAGGGCCGTCTCGACGAGGCCAAGCGGGACCTTCGCCGGGCCGTCGACCTGCTGGCGGCCCTGGGCGACTTCGCGGGATGGTACGGAGCGGAAGCGCGCATCCTGCTCGCACACGCCTCTCTTTCGCTGGCCGACGTGGTGCGGGCTCGCACCCTGCTCGCCGAGGCGTCCCGACTTGCCCGCCGGGTCACCGGCGCGGTCATCTTCGACCGGTGGTTCAACGATGCCTGGTCGCAGATGGATGCGCTGGCCGAAACCAGCCTGGCCGGGCCGTCCTCGCTCACGATCGCCGAACTGAGGGTCCTGCGCTTCCTGCCGAGCCACCGCTCGCTGCGCGAAATCGCCGTACAACTCGGCGTGTCGGGCAACACCGTCAAGACCCAGGCGCACGCCGTGTACCGCAAGCTCGGCGCGGCATCACGTTCCGAGGCGGTCGCGAGCGCCAGGGCGGCCGGGCTCCTAGGACACTAGGACTTACTCGAGCCCGGGTTCCAGATCGAGCGCCGTCGCCAGGCGTGGCGCGGTCGACACGAGCTGTGCTGAGCCCGCCGTCCGACCGGCCGACACGAGCACCGCGGCCATCGCGTCAACGCCCGCACCGGACGCGGAGGCAAGCTCGACCGCCCACCGCAGCGATGCGGTCGAAGCGTCGACCGCGAACAGCGCACCGAGGCGAACCAGCATCTGCGTCCTTCGGTCCAGGGCACAGATGGGTTCCAGATCGCGTGCCGGGGTCGGCCGGAGAACCCGTCGAAGCAAGCGCTCGTCGTGCGAAGCGAGGCGACGAAGGAGATCCAGCCTTTGACCGCGAGCTTCCGGGTCTTCCATGGCAGCCCGCGATCTTCACGGACGACCGGTGCAAGGTCATCCCCCGGATCGGATGATGAGCCGATCAGCCGCAGCCGTCGCGGGGCCAGAACGCCTCGAACTCGATCTGGGCGAGCCGAGACTTCGGAACGAAGCCGAGCGCTCCGCTCGCTCCGGCGCGGGCATGGAAGTTGTGGTCGAACTGGCTCGAGGTCATCAGAACGGCGATCTGGGGATATGACCGCGTGAGCCGCGCCGCCAGCTCAAAGCCGTTACCGTCAGGAAGGCGGACATCGACGAGGGCCGCATCGGGCTGAACGGTCCCGGCCAGCCGCAGCGCGGCGGCGATGCTTTCCGCCTCCCCGGCGATTTCGTAACCGCGCCGGGCCAGCAGCTCGCATATGACTTGCCGGTAACACGCTGAGTCGTCGACGATCAGGACGCGGGGATCGCTACGGTCTGCTGCTCGCATCATGCCCCGATGATGGACCGCACGGGCGGTTCCTTCGATACCGCACCTGCGCTATTTACCCGTCATCGCGCCAGTGGACACCCTCACCGAGCGATTTGGCGACGAGTTGGGCGCGAGATCGCGCGCCCAACTTGTTCATGGCGTTGCGAATGTGGGTGCGCACCGTGTCGTGGGCCAGGTGAAGTTCCTGCGCGACCTCGCGCCCGGTCAACCCGAGCGCGACAAGGTGGACAACCTCGAGCTCTCGCGGTGTGAGGCTCGCGGCCGAGGCCTGCGCCCTGGCTGCGCCGCCACCACCGCGCCTTCGCCGACGCGAGGTGGCGACGACCACGAACAGGACGAGCTGCTGTTCGGTGACGATCTCGGGATGACCGGCGAACTCAACCCACACGCGCCCGCCATCCGCGCGGACGAGCTCGGCCTCGCCGGCGAATTGCCTGCGGCGCAGGATCGTCCGCCATTCGTGCAGGGTGACAATCGGACCACCGACCACGAATTCGTATACGGGGCGGCCGATCAGAGCTGCGCGGCCGTAACCCATCAGGTTCAGATAGGCGCCGTTCACCTCGACGTGATGTCGGTGATCGTCGAGCAGCACCATCGCGTTCTTGGAGTGCGTGAACGCTTCCCAGAACAGACGTGACCAACCCGACCGCGCACCGGCCACCGGCAACATGGCCCAACCTTGCGGCGCGGACGGTTTCTCGCATCACCCGGACCGGGTGAGGACACACGGCCGCGCCCGCCTAGCGATGAGAGAAGCCTCAGATGGCGGTCAGAGGCCGAGAGGATGCTCGGTCTCGGGCAGCTGCTCGAGGTTCTTCCTCAGAGTGGCGAGAGCGCGCTGGTGTCCGCGCTCGACGCGTTCAGCTCGGATCGAGCCCAGCGCTTGGGGAACCTGCCATCCCGCGAACATTGGGCTGCCGACACAAATAGCGACTACCAGCGGGACAGCGATTGGCGGCGCGGGCGCCAGCACCGCCCCCGCGCACATCGCGATGCTGATCAAGGCCGTGACGACTGCCACGGCGAGGATGAGGTGAGGCTCACCGCGGCTACCGGACACCCGGCCGAGTGTAGAACGCGCCGAATGAGACTTGCGCCAGTTCGATCCGCGCCATGCGAGGCTGTCACGAACGACAACCGGTGGACCTCGCCGTCACCTGGATCAGGTGATGAATGTCGGATCGCGGCAGGACAGCATGCCGCCGTGAGCGGTATCAATCCGACGCAGCCCGCGGCGGTGGCCGAAGGCGGCATGTTGATCACGCGGTTGTGGTCGGCCGCCGCGCTGAGTTTGGCATTGCTCACCGCCGTGCTGGTCATCGTCGTCGCCGTCAGCCACCTCCCGCGGGGGCTGGTGGTCTTGGCCTGCGTGGTGCTCTCGGGTGGCTCGGCGTGGTATGGGATCCGTCGGCGCGGCTGGGGCCGCACCGCCGGCCTGGCGGTCGCGGTAACGCTACTCGCTGGCGTCATCGTGCTGGCCGTCCTATGGGGCCACGCGCTCGAGGACCTCCTGCTGCTCGTGGCCGCGGCGGCAACGCTCAGTGCGACGCGGAGGGCGTTCAGGCCGCGGGCTCAGCTTCCGACGGCGCCGCGTCCGCGCCATCCGGTCCTGTTCTACAACCCGAAGTCGGGTGGCGGCAAGGCAGCGCGGTTCCATCTCGCGACGGAGGCGGCGCGCCGGGGGATCGAGGCGATCGAGTTGCGCTCCGGGCAGGACCTTGAACAGCTCGTCCGCAGCGCGGTCGCACGTGGTGCGGACGCGTTGGCGATGGCGGGTGGCGATGGATCCCAGGCCGTCGTGGCGATGGTGGCCGCCGAACTCGACCTGCCCTATGCCTGCGTACCGTCCGGTACCCGAAACCATTTCGCCCTCGACCTCGGGGTGGACCGCGACGACGTCGTCGGTGCGCTGGACGCGTTCATCGCCGGTCGCGAGCGGCGCGTGGACCTGGCCGACGTCAACGGTCAGGTGTTCGTGAACAACGTGTCGCTCGGGCTCTATGCCGATGCCGTCGCGCGGCCGGGATACCGGGAGGCGAAGCTGCACACGCTTCT
>DATFDC010000042.1:0-31253 GCA_035252415.1 Solirubrobacteraceae bacterium | reverse complement strand
GATCTGGCGCCCGTACAGCCGGCCAAACGAGCAGAACAGAAAATCCGCGTAGTAGCTGCTGTTGTGATACCTCGTGAACGGCACGGCCTCGAGGTCCACCTCGGCCATCAATGCCCGCAAGGCCCGCAACCGCCTCTCCATCTCCTTGGGCGAGAACATCGGGGCGACCTTCGCCGCCGTTGGGCAGGCTGATCACCTGCGGACGATCGACACCAACGCTGCTCACACTCTCCTCCAGAGGCCGAGACGGGTAAACGTCGACCAAGTATCAGAGGGGATAGCTGCCGCGGGAACTGTCGTTTCGACCGGAATGCCTTCGGCGGCGCTGTAGGTTCCTCCAGCCCGGCGCGGCCCAGGCTGGCGGCGAACCAGCCGGACGTCAATCTCCCGTGCTGGCACCGGGTACCAACTGCGAGCACGGCCTCCTCGCCGCACAGTTAGCGATCGGCTCGGCCGTGAGTCAGGCTGCGGGCAGCCGCAGAGCGAACGGCGTGGCACGAGTTCCAGCGTCGCTGACCTCATGCGGGGGGGCGGGCGGAGCCCGTCGGAGCGGCGGTTCGTCTTGTGGCGCTGAGCGCGCTGGCACGTTGCCGGCTAGTAGAGCCGTCCACAAGTACGGGCTGAAATGTGGTTGAAGGAGTCGGGCGGGCGGTTGTCGAAGTTATGTGTCGCGATGGCGCGCCCGACTCAGCACCGGATCGAGCTCACTGAGTCAGAGCGGGTTGAGCTGACACAGCGTGCGCGGGCGGAGAAGCTGCCCTTCCAGGATGTGCAGCGCGCCCGGATCGTGCTCTACGCCGCTAAGGGGATGGCGGACACGGAGATCGCCGGCCGGTTGGACACGACGGCGCGGATTGTGGGGAAGTGGCGAAGACGGTTCTTTCACGATCGCCTCGAGGGACTCAAGGACAAGCCGCGCGCGGGTCGCCCGCGCCGTTTCCCCCCCGCAGCAGGTCGCCGAGGTCAAGGCGATCGCGTGCGAGCTGCCGGCCATCAGCGGGCTGCCGCTCTCGAAGTTCTCGCGGGTTGAGCTGCACCGCCTGGTGATCGAGCGGGGCGTGACCGACGCCTCTGCGTCGACGATCTGGCGCTGGCTGCACGAAGCCGCGATCAAGCCGTGGCAGACCCGCTCGTGGATCTTCCCGCGCGATCCGCACTTTGCTGATAGGGCCGGCCGGGTGCTCGATCTCTACGACCGCACTTTCGAGGGCAAGCGGCTGCGGCCCGACGAGTACGTGATCTGCGCGGATGAGAAGAGCCAGCTGCAAGCACTCGGCCGCCGGCATGCCACCGTCCCGGCCGCGCCGGGACGGCCGGGACTGCTTGAGTTTGAGTACCGCCGCGGCGGCACGCTGGCCTACCTGGCGGCGTGGGACGTGCACCATGCC
Source organism: Solirubrobacteraceae bacterium (assembly GCA_035252415.1). GTDB lineage: Bacteria > Actinomycetota > Thermoleophilia > Solirubrobacterales > Solirubrobacteraceae > Palsa-465. The sequence goes on along the minus strand of DATFDC010000042.1, from coordinate 29,865 downwards.
AACCTGTTTGACCGCGTTGAGCAGAAGACCGGGATCGTCCCGTTCGGCCGCCTGGTCGACGAGGTCATGAACACCGAGCCCTACGCCTCGGCGCGCCGGGTGTTCTGGGTGGTGGACAACGGCTCAAGCCACTGCGGCAACGCGTCGGTGCGAAGGATGGCCGATGCCTACCCGACCGCCAGGCTGATCCACCTGCCCGTACACGCCTCGTGGCTCAACCAGATCGAGCTCTACTTCTCGATCGTCCAACGCAAAGCGCTGACACCCAACGACTTCCCCAACCTCCAGGCACTCACCGACAGGCTGACCCGGTTCGCCGAGCACTACCGCACGATCGCACGCCCGTTCGACTGGACCTTCACCCGCCAGAACCTCAACCAGGTCCTCGCGAAGATCGCCCACCGCGAGCCGCACCTGCGCCTCGCGGCCTAACGACCCAAACTTCCGGACGGCTCTACTAGTGCAGCGAGTAATGACGGGCAACCGCAGCAGGCAACGGTCGCAGCGTCTGCGGACAGCGACTGCTCAGGGCGATACGGATCGTAAGTGCGAAACCCCCGCTGATTTGGTCAGGTGCTGTCGAAAAGGCGCTCGAGCAGGAGCCCGCCGCGGCCGGCTCACGACAGAAGCGGGCGGGGGTCGAAGGTCACGCGGATCCAGGCGATGCGGCCCGCTTCGACGTGACTCCAGTTCACGATCGCGAGCGGCCCTGCAGTCTCGGTACGGAGCTCAAACCATGTGAGGACGTCGGGACCGTCGACCCAGCGGTGGAGCACCTCGACGTGCTCAGTCATGGCGAACATGCGGCCGAGCCCCGCGATCGTCTCCTCGACGCCCCGCGTGGATCCCAAGGCACCATCGAAAGCGACATCGTCACGCAGCAGCGGACGTACCAGCTCGATGTCGTTGCTCTCCCAAGCGTCGAAGTAGGCGGCCGCGACGCTGGCCGCGCAGTCCGTTGATCCAGGCATGTATGGATCTTTGCAGTCGCATGGCTCAATCGAGGTCCCTGCTGCGGCCGGTAGCATCGGGCAACTTCATCCTCCGAGGAGGGCAGAATGCCTGAGACGTACGTCCTCGTCCACGGTGCGTGGCATACGGGCGCCGAGCTCGAGCCCGCGGCCGAGCACCTGCGCGCAGACGGCCACACCGTGCACTGTCCGACTGTGGCCGGTAACCGCGCTGGCGACGATCGCAGCACCGTCGGCCTCGAGGAGGCGATTGGGTCGGTTATCGCGTTCATTGGAGACAACGACCTGCGCGACGTCCGGCTGGTCGGTCACAGCTACGGTGGGATGGTGATCTCCGGCGTCGCAGATCGCGTGCCGGACCGCCTGCAGCGGATCGTGTACGTCAACGCGTTCGTGCCGCTGGACGGACAGTGCTTGAACGACATGGTCCCCGAGTCCTACGTTGAGCTGTTCGACAGTCTGGCGGCCGCAAACGACAACGCGGTGATGCTGCCGTTTGTGATCTGGCGCGAAGCGTTCATCAACGACGCCGACTTGCCGCTTGCGCAGTCGGCCTACGCGAAGCTCAACCCGCACCCATACCGCACGTTCACGGACGCGATAACACTGCGGCAGCCGCTCGCCGAACTCGCCGTCGGCAAGTCGTACGTCAACTGTCAGCAGGACACCTCGCTGCCTCACAGCATGCCGTGGCATCCCCGGCTGTCCGAGCGACTTGGGCTGTTCCGGCTCGTCGAATGCCCCGGTAGCCACGAGATGTGGTTCTCCGACCCGCAGCGGATCGCGCAGGCGGTGCTCAAGGCCGGGCGCGACTGAGTCGCGCACCCGTTCGAGCGTCCGGACCACACATAGGAGCGGCCCTGTCGCTCCTCGCCCGCCGCCCGGCTCAAATTCATGCACGGCGACCGATCTTGGGTGGTGGGTCCCAGGACATCGAACCATCGAGTCGAAGTTTCTGGGGTTCATGCGCTTCTCGGCGGCAGCAGTGTTACGAACCACCCTGACGGTCCTGGCGGTCGTCCTCGCGGTATACGTCATTTACCTGCTCCGCCGGCCGATCACTTGGTTGTTGATCGCCACGTTTATCGCGTTGGCGCTTTCGCCCCCAGTCCGATTCCTGAGTCGCCGCATGCGACGTGGATTTGCGATTGCGATCGTGTATATCGGCCTCCTTCTGATTCCGACCGGCCTCGGCGTCCTGGTCGTCCCGCCGGTCGTCACGCAGGCTCAGAATTTCGTCGACAACGCGCCTCGCTACGCAAAGGACGTGACCACCTACATCGAGCGCAACCGCACCCTGCGCGACCTGCAGCGGAGATATGACATCGGGGGGCAGTTGCAGAAGAAGGCCAGTGAACTCCCCGGAAAGATCGGGAGCGCGGCGTCGGTGCTCGCCGACATCGGGCTCGGCGTGGTCAACTCGGTGTTCGCGGTGGTCACAATCCTGATCCTCGCGGCCTTCATGCTCGCCCGCGGGCCTCAGTGGCGCGATGCCGCACTTCGACTGGTGCCGGCCCGTCACGCCGTCGCTTGGCGGCGAGTAACGGATGAGATCGCTGCAGCGGTTGGCAACTACGTCGGCGGAGCGATCGCCCAGGCAGTCATCGCGGGGGTCACGAGCTACCTGGTGATGCTGATCCTGGGGATTCCATTCCGAGTCCCGCTCGCCGTGATGGTCGCCCTGTTCGACCTCATACCACTTGTCGGTGCAACAGTCGCCGCGGTGGTGGTGGGGATCGTCACAGCGTTTGTGGACTTCCCGACGGCAACCATCGCCTGGGCGATCTGGGCGATTGTCTATCAGCAGATCGAAAACAACCTAATCCAGCCGCGAATCCAGTCCCACGCGGTGGATGTACAGCCGTTCGTGGTGCTGGTCGCCGTTTTGTTCGGCAGTACGCTGTTCGGCGTACTCGGGGCGCTCTTGGCTGTCCCGGTGGCTGCTTCGATCCAAATCGTGATTCGGGAGATTCTCCGCTACCGGAAGCTCGCGGCGGTACGCGAGCTAACGCCCTAGACCCGGCGGGGCTCATGCTGGACCGGTGGCCGCGGGTGCCTGCCGCCCGCGCAGTTGCCCACACTGACATCGAGGCTGGGGTCGGCGCATGAGCGGCCCGGGCCTCCGTCGATCGGAAAGGTCTGCCCCGGTGACGACTTCGCGGAGCGCCGCACCCCGGGTTTGTCACCGTCAGACGCCGGCTCCGGTGGCCGAGGATCTTCCGCACGTGGCAGCTGAGGCCGCCGAGCGCGCGCGAGGCGTCCTCAACCCCCTGCTCTGGTCAAACCGTCGCGTGCAAGCGCGGAGGCCGTCTATCAAACGCAGGCTACGGCGCGGATCCAGCGTCCGCGCAAGGGGCTGACGATCGACTGGCGGAGTGCCTCGTAGCTCCGCTGGTAGGAGGTGATCGTCACAAAGCGCGCTCCGGTGGTCTCGGCGAGCTCATTCCGGTTCACTGACCGCAATGTCCCCAACACGGCGACCAATTCGGACTGGTGGTGACACCCGTCGGCGCCGAGCTCTGCCATCCATTTCCCGGTCGCCACGCCTCGGGTCGGCACGACTCGGAACTCCACCTGCGGAGTGGTTTCGGCTACCGCTGTCCGGAAAGCGTGAAGTGACCGGGGTCGAAGCTCCGCGGAAGGTGACCGTCGCCACGCTCGACCTCCTCGATCATCGTGATCGCCTGCGGTACCGCCCACTTCCGCTCGCCGTCCTCGCCGAGTGGGACCGGCTCGCCCCGCTCGATCAGGCGGAAGACGGCCTGCGGATGTAAGTAGCTGCGCTCCGGGTTGAGCTGACTGACGATGTGCAGGAGCGAGCCCATCAGCCGACCCCGGTCATTGTGCTCTCGGTCACCGTGGTCGCCCGTCTATTGCTTGCGGTGCCCTCCTCCGGAACCGCTCCGATCCGAGCGAGGCGATTGGCCCGCTCGCTTCGGCCGTCCAACATGTCGGCCACTAGTGCGGGCTGGCTTCCTCGTGGCAGCCGGCGTCGATCCCATTGCGGCAACGCACCGCCTTCGTTTTCCCATCTGTCGATAGCTTCGACCATGGACAGGATTGTGGCCGACCCCCGAGGCCAGGAACAGTGGGCAAAACACCCACTTCCTAAAGGAAGCACCGTGTAGATCGTGGGCACCGGGCGCCATCCTTATTGAGTTTGCCGCGTGAGTTGGGCCCGAGAGCCATGCGGAAACACCAACACCGGGACCCGCGCACGTCGGGCCAGGTCAGCCGATGTGCTGCCGAACAGACGACGGCGGAGCGGGCCATGGCCGCGTGAGCCGACGACGAGGAGGTCGACCTGGTCTGCGAACGCGAGCAGTTCGTCGCCGGGAGGGCCTACGACCACACGCCCGGCGACACCGGTGAGCGCGGACAACCGTTCGCCGACTTCGCGCTCGAACGCCTCGAACGTCATGGCAGCCCAGGCACCGCCCAGTGGCGTCCGGCCGGGCGGCCACACCAGAGCGGCCGTGGGCCACACCACGGTGAGCGCGGTAAGCGAGGCACCGAGACGAGTGGCGAGCGTGCGGGCGCCCGCAAGCGCGGTTTTCGATTCGGGGCTGCCGTTGTAGGCCACGCCGATCGCCTTGATATCGCGTGATCCCTCGGCATAGCCGTGGGGGGCGACGGCCACCGCGCACGCTGCGCGGTTCAGCGAGTCCTGGGTGTCGTCGCCACGGAGCAGGCGACCCATCGCCCCGCGACCGCGGGAGCCGACCACTAGCAGGTCGGCCCTGCAGTCCCTGCTCAACTGTTGCAGGCCAGGCCCCACCGAGCGGGCGAACATACCGGTGAGGTCGGCCGACACGCTGGTCGCCGCCCGTTCCCGCTCGAGCATCGCACATGCATCCCTTCCGGCGGGAGTGGAATGAAAATTCCCGTACGACGGGGCAGGAACGAGAACGACATGCGCGAGAGTCAAACCGCCGCCGGGCGCGCGCAGCCTCTCGGCGAGAGCGATGGCATCGCGACCCGTGGAACTGCCGTCGACTCCGACCAGGACGCTGCTGAATGCGACGGACGACTCGGCCTCCGCGGCAGCGGCTTCCGGCATGCGAGCATTTGTCTGCAACAGCGTGGTGTCAGTCATGACTGTTTCTCCTTCCGGGCCCGACAGTCGCCGATCAAGGGTGAAATGCACTGCGACGATCGACACGTTCTGATCGTTTCACTGCCGCCATGGCGAGCCCATGGGCAAAGACCCCCATCGTCCACGAGGTCAAGGCTCTGGCTCGCGTGCGTTTCTCAGGGTCCGATCCTGAACGGCGCCGCCTCGGCTGCCCATGGAGGAATCTGCCCATCCGGCTACCGGGCCCGACCGCCGGGGTGCTTACTCGTCGGCTGCGGCGCGGGACGGCTGGCGCCGGGTTCGTGCGCTGCCGGACTCAATCAGGCAGATGGGTGTTACCCCCGATGGGTTTCGCCCGCGTGAACGGCCAGGATTGACTTTCACCAACGAACGAACAGGAAGCCATGTCACACGTCCAATCAACAAAGAATTCCCGACCCGCCGATCCTTGGCGAGCCGCCGGGTTGTTTGCGATCCGCTACGGGATTGGCGGTGTCATCGTGCTTGCCGGGTTCGTAGTGCTGGTAGCCGATGGGGGAGAGCTGGGGTGGCTCGGATTTGCCTCGGCGATTGGAGCCGGACTCTCTGTGGTTCTGCTCAACTTGCTCTACCGGATGAGCGTCAGCGGCGATCGAGACCGCGAGCGCGAGGAGGAAGCCCGACGCTACTTCGACGAGCACGGTGAATGGCCCGAGGAGGAACACCGGGACCCCGTCTCCCGACGCCAGTGGGTACTCCCGATGGGTGTGGTCACCCGAGACCAGGAGCAGGACGAACGCCGTCGCACCGCACCTCACAGGGCTCCCGTGGCCGTCTGGGAGGGCCGATGAAGGCGCTCCAGCAGGCCGAGCGTGAAGCGCGAGCCACGTGTCCGACGCGCCCCGGTGTCAATCGGTTTGGTCCCCTGAGGGCAAACCGCACGCGAACGGTCGCCGGGCGCGCCGCCGCATCCCGGAGCTCTGAATCTCCGCGGCGCGGCCGTCGATGACGGCCTGCCAAGATCGGCGCAGGATGTCGGTGCCCCGCCTCGTGGACGATCTCCGCGCCGAACTCGCCGGACCGGTGACGCTGCACGAGACCCACGCCTCCTGGGTGCTGGTCGGCGACCGTGAGGCGCTGAAGGTCAAGAAGCCGGTTGTTATGCCGTTTCTGGACTACGGGACACTCGAGCGACGTAAGGCCGCGTGTGTTCTCGAGGTGGAGCTCAATCGGCGGCTGGCCCGGGCGATCTACCTCGGCGCGGTGGCGATCGTGCCGGACGGGTCCGGGGTGGCGGTGCGCGATGTCGAGGATCCCGGGGCCGTCGAGTACGCGGTCCGGATGCGCCGCTACGCGGAGGCCGACACGCTCGCTAGCCGGCTGGCCCGTGGGGAAGTGTCCGCCCGTGCGATCGGCCGCATCGGCGAGCGCATCGCGCGGTTCCATGCTGACGTGCCGGCGATCCCGACCGACACGGCAGCGGAGTCGGTCAAGCGCTGGCTCGACGACACGTTCGCGTCGCTCCGCGGGCTGACCGACAGCCGCCGGCATGGAGTGCTGCTCGCCGGGGCCGAGCGCTTCGCCGCGGCCTTCATGACAGCACGGTGGGACGAGTTTGAGCACCGCGCGGCGAGCGGCTGCGTGCGCGACGGTCACGGCGACCTGCGTGCCGAGCACGTGTTGCTGGCAGGCGATGACGTTGTCGTGGTCGATTGCATCGAGTTCGAGCCGCAGCTGCGGCAGATCGACGTCGCCGCCGACCTGTCATTCCTGGTCATGGACCTGCACGCATCCGGACGTGAGGACCTGGCCACGTCGCTCGTCGGCGCGTACCGAGCGGCGGGCGGGGACACCGGCGACGACGCGCTCGTCGCGTGGCTCGCGTCCTACAGGGCGCTCGTGCGCGCGAAGGTGATGCTGCTGCGAGCCGCGCAGCAATCGAGCGAGGAGGCGGGTCGCTCTCGAGCGATGGCGGATCGTCTGCTGGCGGTGGCCGAGTGGCTCGTGTGGCAGTCCCGCGGGCCGGTGACTGTCGCCGTCGGCGGGCTCTCCGCCTCCGGGAAGACGACACTGGCGAAGGCGCTGGCCCGGCGCGCCGGTCTCCCGTATCTGTCCTCCGACGTCGCTCGCAAGGCCGGCGCCGGCCTCGCCCCCGGGGAGCGAGCCGATCCGACCCTCTACGCGCCGGAGGTGAGCCGACGACTCTACGCGCGGCTCGGTGCGCGTGCCTCGCTAGAGCCTGGAGGCGCGATCGTGGACGCCACCTTCCGCCAGAGGGGCGAGCGGTCCGCGTTCCGGGAGGGCCATGGCGCCGCGCGACGGGTGCTGTACGTCGAGTGCGTGGCGCCGCTCGCCCTGCGCATGGCGCGCGCAGACGCACGCCAGCGGTCGGGCGGCAGCGCGTCTGATGCGGGCCCCGAGGTCGTCCGGCGACAGACGATGGACGCGCTCGACGAGGTCGCGCCGGATGCCCATGTCGCCGTACGCGGAGACGGACCGGTGGAGCTCGCGCTCGCGGCCATCGCCGACGCGCTGGATCGCGCGCTGTTCATCGCGGGGCCAGCTAACGCCACGCCGCTGAAGGCGGACCGAGTGCACGAGCAGGGCGTCGGCTCGTTCCCGGCCAGCGATTCGCCGAGTTGGTGGGCGGGACCGTGATTGGGCCACCCGCCGCGACAGCAGATCTCGCCCCGACACCGCCGTTCTGGTCGACGAGTTCGAGAAATCGCTGATGGTTGAGCCGAAGTTCCTGCGCGCTCACTGGGCGGACACCGCCAATCATGCCGGTTCGTCCGCAGACGTCAGAGATGCTCGCCCAGAAGCGCTTCTGACGGTGGGCTTCGACCCGCCCGGCCCGTTGCCGGGACCGAGGCCTCGCGGCCCACACCCGCTGGCGACGACGGGCTGGGGTTTGGATCACGATCTAGATATCGATCGCCATCTCTGGGCACAGAGGCGAGAAGTACTTAGACTTGGCACCCGAGTGGCGTGCTCCTGGGCGTGCGATGGGACGCCGACCAGACCCGACCGACCGCCCTCGGAGCGAGCCCACGCGGAGAGGCATTCGAGCACGAGGAGGCTCCGGTGAATCCTGTGATCTGTGGCGTCGACGGCTGGGACAGCAAGTCCGGCAGTGCCGCCGCCGTTCATCTGGCGCGCCAGCTGGCCAGGCGGTTCCAGAGGCCGGTCTTGTTCGTCATCGTCATCGACGCCGACACCGATCAGACGAGCCGCAAGGCGGCCGGGGCGCTCCTCCGGCACGTGACTGAGACGTCGAGCGACGTCGAAGCGTCCTGGACGGTCGAGGAGGGTCACCCCGCCGACCGCCTCGTCGCGCTGGCCGGTGAGCGAGCGGCGTCATTCCTCGTGGTGGGCAACCATGGTCCGCGCTCGTCGCTCCTCGGCAGCATCTCCGCAGATGTGTCGCGACGCGCTCCGTGCCCCGTGGTCGTGGTGCCGCCGACGGTGACGGAAGTGGAGGCGGAGTACCGGGGCGGCGGGGTCGAGGCTCCCGGCGGCAGCGCTTGATTGGACGTCACGGCACATCACCTGTTCCCTTCCGCATTGCGCCTGGCCAGGCTGGCACGAAGGATCGCGGTGTCGGCTCTCCGGTAGTAACTCCTTCCAGTCCTCGCTGCGCCAGCACCACCGCCCCCGCGGAGCACGGCGTAGGGTGGCGGCGGGCCGGGATCGACGCCACGTACATGTGGGCGCAGTCAGCCGCCCGGCCAGCATGTTGCGTCGATTGCGCCGCTCGGTCACGTTTCCGGGTCCTCCGGAGCGAGACGCGCGGTCAGGTTACGTGGGTGGTGCCCGAGTCCGCCGCGTGGCTCTCCGGGGCCTGCGAAGGCAGCAGCACCTGCGACGGGCGCAGATCAAGGCGGCGCAGCAGCTGCGCGTTGAGCACCACCACCACGGTCGAGACGCTCATTAGGACGGCGGCCACCCCCGGTGGGATCGTCAGCCCGATTGGTGCGGCGACGCCTGCAGCGATCGGCAGTGCCAGGGCGTTGTAGCTCACCGCCCAGCCCAGGTTCTGCAACATCTTGCGATAGCCGGCTCGCGACAGCCGCAGCACGGACAAAACGCCGCGTGGATCGTCGGAGGCCAGGACGATCCCGGCCGCCTCGATCGCGACGTCGGTGCCAGCGCCGATCGCGATGCCGACGTCGGCACGTGCGAGCGCCGGCGCATCGTTGACGCCGTCGCCGACCATCGCGACGCGCCGCCCTTCCGTCTGCAGCTCGCGGATCTTGGTGTCCTTGTCCTCCGGCAGCACCTCGGCGAAGACCTCGTCAATGCCCAGGTCCCGCGCCACCGCGCTCGCTACCTGACGGGCATCGCCGGTAATCATCGCGACGCGCAGTCCCCGCGCGCGCAGTCCCGCGACCGCTTGGCGCGACTCGGCGCGGGCCTCGTCCTCCAGTGCCACGGCGCCCAGCACCTCGCGGCCCCGCACGACGTACAAGACCGAGGCTCCGCGGTCGCGGAACGCTTGGCTGCGCGCAGCGAGCCCGGCCGAGGGCTCGAGGCTGCGCTCCCGCAGCAGCGTCGGCCCGCCAATGGCCACCGTGGCACCTTCGACGGTCGCCTCGACACCGCGGCCTGGAAGCGAGCGAAACCGCGAGGCGTCGGGCACGTCCCCGTGTTCGAGCGCCGCAGTCGTGATCGCGCGCCCCACCGGATGCTCGGACTCGCGCTCTACCGCGGCGGCGAGCGCGAGTAGTCGGTCCTCGTCGCCGTCGCGCGCGACGATGCCCGTCACGACATGCTCGCCCCGGGTCAGCGTTCCCGTCTTATCGAAGAGCACGGTGTCGACCTCGCGCATGCGCTCGAGGCTGAGCCGCTCGCGGACGAGAATGCCTTGACGCGCCGACAACGACGTGGCCAAGGCGATGACGAGCGGGATGGCCAGCCCGAGCGCGTGCGGGCACGAGATGACCAGCACAGTGACGGTCCGCGTGACCGCCGCATCAGCGTCGCGGACGAATAGCAGCCAGACCAGGAAGGTGAGCAGCGCGACGCCCGACGCAATGTAGAAGAGCAGCCCCGCCGCACGGTCGGCGAGCGCCTGCGTCCGCGAGCGTGAGCTCTCCGCCTCGGCAACAAGCCGCTGGATCCCGCCCAGGCGTGTGGCGTCCCCGACCGCGCTCACCCGGATGCGTGCCGAGGAGCCGGCGAGCACGGTCCCGGCGACCACGGGGGCGCCCATGTTGCGCTCGACCGGCCGCGACTCGCCTGTCACCATCGACTCGTCGAGCTCGGTCGCCTCGGAGAGCAGTTCGCCGTCCGCGGGAACCCGCGCTCCCGGCCGGACCAGCACGACGTCACCCTCGACGAGGTCAGCGACGGGGACGCGCTCGATGTCTTCGCCGCAGAGGCGCTCGGCCTCATCGGGAAGGAGTTCGGCGAGCGCGGACAGCGCGCCGCGCGCCTGGCCCAGCGCGCGCATCTCCATCCAGTGGCCGAGCAGCATGATTACCACGAGTGCCGCGAGCTCCCACCAGAAGTCCAGGCCGAACATGCCCAGCGACGTCGCCGCGCTGGCGGCGAAGGCGACCGTGATCGCCATCGCGATCAGCAGCATCATCCCCGGGCGACGGCCGCGCAGCTCCCCTCGGGCGCCGGCCAGGAACGGCCACCCGCCATACAGGTAGACCGCGGTGCCCAGCATTGGCGATACGAGGCCGTCACCGGCGAACGACGGCGCTGAGTAGCCGAACCAGTGCTGCACCATCGGGCTGAAGAACACGATGGGCAGCGACAGCGCGAGCGAGAACCAAAAGCGCTCGCGGAACGAGGCGGCATGATCGCCATGGTCGTGATGTGCGTGGTCACCGACGTCATCGAGCTGCGCCTGACCACCGGCGCGGTCGAGGTGCGCGTCGGGATCGGAGGGTTTCGCGTGATCCCGCTGATCGGCCCGTGAGACGCTCATCGTCGCCGTTTCTCCGCCAGCGCCCCGACCGCCCGGTTCCGGGCGTGCCTCGTGATGGTCACGCGCCTGTCGGTAAGGATCGCTGGCCGAGCGGTCGCCCGGCATGAGCGGCGCCTTGGAGCGTCCGGTCGGTTCCATCGAGGAAATCCCTGAGGTCAACCCGCCGACCGTTCAATCGCGAGCGCGGACCTGCGGCGCGAGCGGCGCTTCGGTACCAGCACCGGGCAGCGGGCGGAGTGGACCAGATGGGCGGAGGTGCTGCCAAGGAGCAGACGGCGAAGCAGGCCATGACCCCGCGAGCCGACCACGAGCAGATCGACCTGGTCCCCGAACGCCAGCAACACCTTGCCTGGAGAGCCGATTGCGACACGACCATCGACGTAGACGCAAGAGCATGCCCGGCTGCCGTGGGCCGGCTCCGGTGGCTCGTCCCTCCGACGCCACCGAGGGACGAGTGGGTGCCGATAGCGGGCAACTGCTCTGGCGCCCCGGACGACGGTCAGTGTCCGCACTGTCGCCCCGTGGCTCGAGGCGACGGCGCAGGCCACCGCGAGCGCGGTCTCGGATGCAGGTGTGCCGTTGTAAGCCACGCCGATCGTCTCGATCGCCTTCGGGCGTTCGGCGTAGCCGAGCGGGGCGACGGCCACGGCACAGGGGGCGCCACTCGGTGTGGCCCTGGGGTCATGGCCGCGGAGCAGCCGGCGGAGTGCTCCTGGGGTGGAGGAGCCGACGACGAGTAGGTCGGCGCCCGTGTCGGCGGCCAGCTCGTGAAGACCGCGGCCGACCGACGGCGCGAACATACCCGTCAGGTCGGCCGAGACTCCGGCGGCTGCCCGCTCGTGCTCGAGCATGTCGCGTGCCTGGTGGCCAGCCTCGGTGGAGTGGAAGTCCGCATCAGCCGGGGTTTGAGCTGGCACGATATGAGCGAGGGTCAAGCGGCCGTCGCGGTGCCGGAGTGTTTCGGCGAGCGCGATCGCGTCCCGACCGGTAGACAGGCCGTCGACGCCGACCAGCACGTTCTTGAACGCGGCCGACTGGTCCGCGACACGGCCCGGGGAAGCTGTTTCGGCCGGAGCGCGTGTCGCTGTAAGTACGGTGTCTGTCATCCCGGGTCTCCTTCGCTGGTGGAGCGGCGCCGAGTCGGAGTTGCGAGAACCCCGGCGGCGGTCTATGCCACGATCCAAGCAAAGGCGATGTGGCTCGGCGATGGGCAAAGTCACCCATCTGCCGGCGGAGCGGCCTACCTTCTCAATACCACCTCGGCAGCGGTCACCGTGCGGCGCATTCCGCGCTCACGACACGTCCAAGCCCGGTGACGTTCGCGCCGGGCGGCGTTACGCCCGCGCAGATTTATGTCCGCTGGTTGCTGGTCCTGAGTGCTTCGCTGTCCAATCACTCGATTGGGCCAGCAGGGTGACGTGAGTGATGCCTGTCGCGTCGCGAATGGGTGACGGTGCCCATATGCGCACCCAACGGTATGCGGCATGCTCGATATGAACACACGACTGTCCGCTGCGATCCGGACCCGGCGGTTCCGACCGCCACTCAAAATCGCCGACAGCACGGAGGTGCGCCATGCCTACAAACAGATCCGATAGACCTAGACGAGATGCGATGCCCAGGCGCCGTCGGGGTTCGCTGGGGACCTCCCCGATAAGCCGTAGGCCGGCGCCGTTCGGCTCGAGCAATAGCTCCGTTGGGCCTGAATGGAAGAGCGAGCGGTGGAAGCTGCAGGTGGAGGCCGAGGCACGCACGCGGCTGAAGAAGAGGATTCGAGATCTCGGCTCGGAACGGTAGGTCCCGGTCTTCGGTGAAGGGCGGCCAATTGACGGCTCGCTGACCGAAGTCGTCGCCCATTGGTGCGGTCAGCGCGACGGTGCAACTCGGCCTGACAGGGCCCGTTCCACCCGCGATAGTGCCCGCGCTCGAGGGCATCGCAGCGCGCCCATGCTCGGGCCACATGCGACCAGGGCCGGAATCGCGTGGGGGGTGACAAGGGCCACGGAGAGCTCGCGTAGAGCATCAACTTCTCGGCCGATGCCGGGCGGTGGAGGCGCGGGCCAGCCGGGCTTTCCAGAGGGACGATCAGGATCGGCGAGGCGCTGGTCGCGGTCGCGAGGATCGACGACTGGCGGAACATTGGCCAGAGGGAGGCGATGCTGTCCCGGATCATCCGATCAGCCTTCCCGCGCCGCCCGGCACCGAGGCCGGCGTGGAGTCATGAGCCGTCGAAGAGGCGCAGCGGGCGCACGGCGCCGGAGCGCATCATCCGTCGCGGCCCACCGCGTCGCCATCCGTGCCGGCTCGCCGGCCACGGCGTCCGGCGGCTCGTGCTCTGTGAAGTGGGCCGCCCGTCGATTCAGCGAAATCCCCGGAGGGATGGGGACCTTTACCCATACCGAGCTCGTGGCACGCATGTGACACTGGTCCTACCGTCAACGGAGCACTAGTGAGCTCGAGTCAATACCGGTAGTGACTCACAGATGCCTCCCGTGGCGGACGTTCGCGGTGGGCGGCGAGTCTCGGCTCGCCGACGACCGCGATACAGCGAACACAAACACGAAGGTATCTACGCTGCACCGGCAGCAGCGGAGGAGGTGTCTCGGCAATGCTGCTGACGATTGTGCTCATTGTTGCGGCGATGATTGCTGTCTCCACTCTCGAGCTCTGGCTGTTCTGGCATATGGGCGCACGCGGCGAACGCCGACAACGGCGGTGATGAGGGCTCCGATGATGCCGGGTATGCAAGCGCTCGGTCAGGAGCACCAAGTGCCAGAGTGATCATCACCGGGCGAGCCGCGCATCTCGGCGGCGGACCGACATGCACGGCGGGCCGGCGCCTCATGACAGAGCGCCGCAAACGGTCGTGCCGCAGTTAGACCGCGGGCTCCAAGGCTTGGATCGCTTCCCGCAGCGCCGGTTCGAGATCATTCGCAGCGGGATAGTCAAACAGGGCCCCAGAATCACCGATGAGGAGCAGCCGGATCTGCGCGATGCCTCGGGCGTCCACCGGCTCGCCGTTGACCAGGCGCTCAGCCAATTCCTCAAGCGTTCGCGCCGAGCGGATGATCTTGCGGCGGCAAAGCCGCACATGGGGAGTAAGTGGATGAAGCGGGTGGCGGGCGTCTCTGATCAGCCTCCTGATCGTCCGGGCCAGGTCAGCCCGAGTCGCAGCGCCAATCAGGGTGTGGGCGCGCAACGAGAGGGCAGCGCTCGCATCCGGTGAGACGCCGGCCGCCAGCGCGCGATCCAGTGCGCGGGAACGCAGGTGCGTTGATAGGCGGGTACAGGCCCGGCTGCGCTCAGGGATGATGCAACCGGGGTTGTTCGGATCGGTTAGTAGCAGCGTGCTCATCCTGATCGGCTCGAGCGTAAGGCGCGAGGCAGTCGATCGACATGGGCAAAACTGTGCATCTTGAGCACGGGGTGACGCCCACCCACTGCCTGCGCGGGGACCTCCTCCGACCGCTGGAGCTTGAGCGACGGTGCGTAAGACCTGAGGCCACCCCGACGCCCGCCCAGGTGGGATGAAAGATGTGCACACCCGCAGACACTCGCGGCGCGCGAGGTGCCGACGTCGCCACCTGAACGCCCGCAACGTCGTCGCATCGATCGCGCTGCTCTCCCTGCTAGCGCCCGCCGTGGCGGCGATCATCGACGCCGCGATCTAGCCGCGGCCGACAACCGCTGAGGAGGTAACGACACGTCCATGGACATCCCGGCTTTCACTATCTCCGCGATTGCGATCGCAATCGCGGCCGTGATCGCGCTTCGGGCAGGGCGCCGGCGCTGACCGACCTCCAGCGGTAGTAACTGTCTCCCGTCGATTCCCGCCGTCGCCTAGTCGCCGCAGTGACGCGAGATGGCCGTTAACCCCCATGGTGAGCACAGCGGGGACAGGCGACACTCTGAGCATCATGCTATTGCAAGAGAACAGGCCCCTTCGAATCGCTAAGCGCCGAACCGTTCGCTCAGCCCGCGGTACGGCCTACACCGACGAGGTGCCGGTCACAATCGCGGCGCGGGAGGCCCTCGAAAGCGACCTCGCAAGTCTCCGCGCGGAGCAGCGCGACATCCCGGCTCGCCTCCGAATCGCCCGTGAGTTCGGCGACAGCGCGAACAACGACGAGCACCAGGCGATTCGCGAGGAGGAAGCGGTGCTGGCGGCGCGCATCGCGCGACTCGAGGACATCCTCATCAGGTCCGCGGTCGTCGAGCGCGACAACGCCGATGACTCGGTAACGATCGGCTCCAGCGTCAGCGTCGTGGACGTGGACACCGGCGAGAGGCTCGAGTATGTGATCGGAAGCGCCCACGGCGTGCTTTCGCGTGGGACAGTGTCCGCGCTCTCGCCGGTCGGTCGCGCGCTGCTCGGAAGACGGGTCGGCGAGACAGCGTCCATCCAGCTGCCCCGTGGGCGGCGAAAGAAGCTCGACCTGCGCGAGATCCGCCACCCGCGCGAGCGATGATGGCTCAGGCCGGGGCAGATCACGGTCGAGGTGGGAAGCGCCGGCCGTCCGGAGGGCAGGGATGGGTCTTGTAACCGACGACAGGAGCTAATCATGAGAGTGTTCGTGGCGGGCGCCACCGGCGCGATGGGCAAGCAGCTGGTCCCGCGGCTGGTGGAGGCGGGGCATCGGGTCATCGGGATGACCCGCACCGAGTCGAAGCAGCAAGGGTTGTGGGATGTCGGCGCGGAGCCGGTGGTGGCGGATGCGCTCGATCCCGTGCAGGTCGCTGAGGTGGTCGCGCGGACCCAGCCGGAGGTGATCGTTCATCAGTTGACGGCGATCTCGGGGTTCGATACGCGTCATTTCGACCGTGAGTTCGCGCTGACGAATCGTTTGCGGACCGAGGGGACCGATCATCTGTTGTCGGCTGGCCGGGCGGTTGGGGTGCGGCGGTTCATCGCTCAGAGTTATGCGGCGTGGCCGTATGCGCGGACGGGCGGTCCGGTCAAGAGTGAGGATGATCCGCTTGATCCGACTCCGCCGCGGGAGATGCGCGAGTCGCTGGCGGCGATCCGTCATCTCGAGGAGGCAGTGTTGGGGGCTGAGTGGACGGATGGGATCGTGTTGCGGTATGGCGCGTTCTATGGTCCGGGTACGTCGATGTCCCCTGGTGCGGAGAGCTTTGAGATCGTGCGCAGGCGCAAGTTCCCGCTGGTCGGCGACGGCCGCGGGGTGTGGTCGTTCATCCACATCGCGGATGCGGCCGAGGCGACGGTGGCCGCGGTCGAGCGTGGCACGCCGGGGATCTACAACGTGGTCGACGACGATCCGGCTCCGGTGGCCGAGTGGCTGCCGGCGTTGTCGGAGAAGCTCGGCGCGCGCCAGCCGTGGCGGGTGCCGAAGTTCGTCGGCCGGGTGTTCGCCGGCGAGGCGGGTGCGGTGATGATGACCGAGATCCGTGGCGCGTCGAACACCAAGGCCAAGCGGGAGCTCGGCTGGACGCCGGCCCACGTGAGCTGGCGCGAAGGGTTCGCCGCGTGAATGCCCCGGCCCACGAAGGGCTCCTGGCCGGGAAGGCCGCTTGCGCGGGCCCGCGCGCCCCGTTTGCGCGGGCCCTGCCGATACCAGGCGCAGCGGTGGCGGCGGCGCGGACTCCCGTGGTTACCAACGGAGCACCGCGGCGATCCCAGACGCGTCGGCGAGTCCGTTGCCACCAGCTCCCTCGACCGGGCTCACGCGTGCGCCGGTTTCGAGCGCCCGCTCGACGATCCGCTCGGTCAACCGCTCGTCGGGCATCGCGCCCGCGGTCAGTGCCGTTTCGTCCTCGGCGTAGAGGCTTCCGTCGTGACCGACTGAGCCTCGATAGCGGATGACCGGGTCATAGATGAGGTGGGCGACACGCGCTTGGTTTAGCGCGCCGACCACCTCCGAGAGACCGAGCGCTGCGGCACCCGCGCCTTGCGCCCGCTCGCGGAGCTGAGCGATCAGCCGGCGCTCGGATTCGTCATGGGCCGCGCGAATCCGCTCGGTGACCATTTCCTCGAGCGATGCTGAATCCACCCAGGCGAGGACTCGCGGATCGCGCACGGCCGTGTCGCGCAGGGCAGGCGGCAGCGCCCTCACCAACGAATCGGTCTGGTGCTCGCCGGCGCTTACCAGCAGACGCTCCCAACCGCGATCGTACGCGAGCCGCGATGCTGCGGTGGCCACCCTCTCGGCGAACCGGTTTGCATGATCGCGCTGTCTGGCATTGCGCTGCGCCCCGGTCGGCGTGCCGAAACGGCTCGCTGGCCTCGAGCCCACTGGACCGGACCGCTCGTGCCGCGGCTCTATCACTTCGGCGCGGAGCTCGAGCATCTGGGTGAGCTCGCCGAGTCGCCACTCGAGCAGACGGGCCTCCGTGCGTGTCGCCAAGACGACGCCCGCGGGACCGCCCTCGTCGAGGAGCTCGAGCATCGGGTGGATGAATGGCGCGCGATCAAGGACTACCCGGTTCGGTAGCGGCAGCTGAGTCGACACTCGCGTCACCCACCCAGCCGCCATCGCGATGAACAACACGCGCCCCCTTCCGGGCGCCTCCGGATCGGTGAGCCGCTCGATCTCGGCCGCCAGTCGAGGGTGCTGCGCCGCGTCCGCCGAGGCCGGCGAGTCACCGCCGGCGAGCCGACGCTGCAGCTCGGCCAGGCGATTCTTGATGTCGATCGTTGACGCCCGGACCGCACCCGGGCGGGCGTCAAGGTAAACCGACAGGACGCCGACCGGGTCGGTGCGGCGGGAGAGCTCGAGCAGAGTCTCGAGGTCGAGATTGTCCGTGGTGAACGATTCTGCGATGGCCGTGGTCATGATCCACCCGTCCCGTTCGCGTCCTCCATGCGCTTCTCTACGGCGTCTCCGGCGTTCCCGCCCGAGTCCGGAACCTGGGCGCGGATCATCCAGAGCTGCTTCTCGAGTGTCCCGGCGACGTTCACGAACAGGTCGGACGTGATCGGATCGGCGACGGCGACGCGATCGATCCGTTCGCGAGTGCGGGCCGCCGCCGCCGACAGCCGGTCGCTGATCGCCCTCAGGACCTGCTGATCGCTGAGATGGCCGGACGGGAGCGGCTCGAGCTGTGTGACTCCGGCAATCGTCTCGGCCTGGCCGTCGGGCGAGGCGCCGATCGTCGCGGCGCGCTCGGCCACGTCATCGGACAGTTCGCGCCAGACGTCGACTTGCTCGTCGAGCTCGTGGTGCAGCGGGCGGAAGTGGCGACCCTCCACATTCCAGTGGAGATGTTTTCCGATCAGTGTCAGGTCGAGCAGATCGACCAGCGTGCCCTGCAGCTCGACGGCGACCGCCCGTTGCTCGGGCGCCAGCGGGATGTGAAACTTGGATGTCATCTCGGCTCCTTGGTTTTGACTCACCACGGAGCATGGCGCTGCGCCGGCTAGCGTGCTATGGGTGTCGACATGCATTTCGGTCAATCTGTGACGCGAGGACTCCGTCGCGTGCTCGCCACACAGCAGGTCCCTTCACCGCCCGCGGCACAAAGCATGGGTGGCTACCCGATGTGGAACTTGGGGATCGCGCCGAGTCCGCTCAGGACGCCGAAGATCGACGCCACAGCGCACGCGATCACGGCGGATCGGAGCCACCGACGGCGGGCGGGCTCCGGTACCGCAGACAATGCGAAGACTCCCCAGAGACAGCCCTCGACAAAAAACCAGGGTTCGTTCAGCAGCACATCCTGCAGGTCAGCCTTGTGGCGGTCGACGGACAGCCAGAACTGTGGGGAGAGCTGGGTCGGATGCACGCCGGTCAGGCTGAACACCCGCAGGATCACATCGGTGACGGCGTGGGTGCAACAACCAACGAGGGCGAGCCAGCCCGCAACCATCACCACGTTGCGGACCCGGCGGTGTCGCCAGGCCGATGCCGCGATCGGTGGAACGAACGCGGCGAGCAGGATGATCACCCCGCCGACCAGGTTGATCTCTCGAAACTGCGCTGGCGACCTTGGCTCGCCGATCATGCCTAACTGGCCGCCGAATGCGTAATGGAGGCCGTACGCCGCGCCCAGCCGGCCCAGAGGCGAGGGCGAAGGCGACTCGCGTTGGCTGGAGGAACGCTCGACCTCGGGGGACACCCGCCAGCGCCGCGGCGCCGGTGACCCGGTGTCGCGCGCGCGTACCCGTGCGCGCGCGATCGGCCGCGATCCTTGATCGGCGGGACTCGGTCGTGGCTCGGTGCGTTGGCTTCCTCGGTCTTCATCTCGGTTGGCGCTCCAGGCGTCGGTGCGTGTGCTTCGCAGTTCGTCGGCTGCTCGCAGTCAGGCGGCGAGGGCCAGGTCTTCGACCGGATCACCGATTGACAAGCGCACTGTCAGCCTGACCGTTCCAATGCCGGCCCGTGTTGTCGTGGTGGTACCGAGCCCTCGAAGCAGCGCGAACATCGGCTGGTTGTGCGCTAGCGCGATTCCGGTCAGGGCCGTGGTTCCCTCTTGACGCGCTCGCTCCACCAGTCGGTGCATGAGCGCCCGTCCGAGGCCGCGCCGTTGAGCACTATCGAAGACTGCGATCTCGACCTCCGCGAGCGCTGGGTTGCCGGCAGAACGGACAAAGCGCGCCACGCCGAGGATTTCTCCCGTCGCGGCTCGTTGCGCCACGAGTGCCCCATGGTCGTGGTGGTCAACCTCGGTGAGGTAGCCAAGTTCCCGATCACTCAACCCCGCCGGGGCACTGTGGAACCGTCGGGAGCGCGAGCCCGAGCTGAGCTGCCCGAAGCTCACCCCGAGGCTCTCTTTATCCTCTGGCGCGATCGGTCGGATCGTGGCCTCCGAACCATCCTTCAACCGGTGTCGTGAAATGCCCATCGGGCTCACGCGCGTGACCGCGCCAGTGTGCTGCGCAGCGGCTTGCGTCGTGGTCGCCGCTGCTCATAATTGAGGGGCGTCTGAGTCGCCGGTGGGACGGCGGAGGTCGGCCGCACAGGCTTGACGGCGCCGAGAATGATCGAGCGACGGGCATGGAGCTCCTCTGGCGTCATCCCGAGCCGCCGCATGATGACTTCACGCTCGACCCCGTGGAGCAGCATTCCGAAAATTGCCTGGTCCCGTGACTCCAGCCGTGAGCGCAACACATGCGCCACCGACGGCGGGATCGCGGGCAGATGCTGTTGGCCCCGTGCGAGCAGGCGGATCGCGCGACACAGTTCCTCGCCGAGCTCGTGCTTACCGAGGAGCCCGTCCGCCCCCGCGATCGGCGCGAGGACGGCCAGCGCACCGTCCGCGAACGCGGAGTAAATGAGCACTCGCGGAGACGGCTCAGTGCGTTTGAGCTGCGCCGTGAGCCATAGTCCGTCGTGTCCTTCGCGCAAGTGGTAATCAATGATCGCCACGTCAAAGGTGACCTCGTGCTGCCGGAGTGCCTCCGCCGCGTTGCGTGCTTCCGCGACCACCCGCATGTCAGGCTGATCGTCGATCACGTTTCGCGCACCCGCCCTGACAGCTGGATGGTCATCCACCAGCAGCACTCGAATTTGTGTGCGCCGGTCCGGCGGCGCGGTTTCTGTGTTTGTGGGGTGAGTGAGCATTCGGGCAGTCTCCTGGGAAGTGGGTTCAGTACAGCTTCGCCTGGCCGGGATTTCCGGGCAATGGGGAAAGACACGCATTCGGCCCGCGTCCAGACTGCCGGCGCACATCAGGCGTGGGTGATCGACCCCGGCAGGCGCCCGCGCCGGCGAACCCGAGCTCGTTTCCGCGATCGGTTCCGTGTCAGATCAGGCCGTGGGCCAACATCGCCTCGGCCACGCGCTCAAAGCCGGTGATGTTCGCGCCGGCAAGATAGTCCCCGGGCATTCCGTACTCCTCGGCGGCGCCGCGGCAGGCGTCGTGGATGTCGCGCATGATCTGTCGCAGGCGCTCTTCGGTCTGCTCGAAGCTCCAGGAGTCCCGGGAGGCGTTCTGCTGCATCTCCAGGGCGCTGGTGGCCACCCCGCCGGCATTGGCCGCCTTGGCCGGCGCAACGGCCACGCCGGCGCTGGCGAGGAGTTCGAGTGCTTCCGGGGTGCAGGGCATATTGGCGCCCTCGCCAACGGCGCGAAGACCGTTTTCGAGCAGACGCTGGGCGTCGCGGCCCGTGAGTTCGTTCTGAGTGGCGCATGGCAGTGCCACGTGACAGGGGACCTCCCATACGGTTCCGCCGGGCACAAAGCGGGCCTGTTGTCCGCGGCGACGCGGGTACTCGGAAAGTGATCGTCGTTCGGTCAGCTTGATCTCCTTGAGCAGACGCATGTCGATCCCAGCCGGGTCGTGAACGTACCCGGTGGTGTCCGAGCAGGCGACGACGTGACCGCCGAGCTGCTGCACCTTCTCGATCGCGTGGATTGCGACGTTGCCGGCGCCCGAGACCACGACAGGACCGCTGTCCAGCGCATCGCCGCGGGTGGCCAGCATCTCCTGCACGAAGTAGGCGCATCCGTAGCCGGCCGCCTCGGTACGGACCTGGGCGCCGCCCCAGCTGAGGCCCTTGCCGGTCAGCACCCCTGACTCGTAGCGGTGGGTGATCCGCTTGTACTGGCCGAACAGATAGCCGATCTCGCGCGCGCCGACGCCGATGTCGCCGGCGGGCACGTCGGTCTGCTCGCCCAAGTGGCGGTGCAGCTCGGTCATGAAGGCTTGGCAGAAGCGCATCACCTCGGCGTCCGAGCGCCCCCTGGGGTCGAAGTCCGAGCCACCCTTGGCGCCGCCGATCGGCATTCCGGTCAGCGCGTTCTTGAACACCTGGTCAAAGCCAAGGAACTTCACGATGCCGAGATAGACGGACGGGTGAAAGCGCAGGCCTCCCTTGTATGGCCCGAGCGCGCTGTTGAACTGCACGCGAAAGCCGCGGTTGACGTGGACCTCTCCGTGGTCATCGGTCCAGACCACACGGAAGATGATCTGCCGTTCCGGCTCGCAGATGCGCTCGAGCAGCTTGGCGGTGGCGTATTCGGGGTGCTTGGCGATGACCGGAGCGACGCTCTGGAGAACGCCCCGCACCGCCTGGTGGAACTCGGTCTCCCCGGGATTCCGCCGCTGCACGGCTGCGTACAGAGGCTGCAGCTTCTCATCGATGAAGACCGGCGGTCCCGGGCGAGCACCCCGACCAGGGCGATCGCTCGGTCGTGCGAGAACGGACGGCGGCGGCGCCTGGGGGGTGGCGGGCATGGGCAACTCCGGGTTCGTGGGTGCTCTGTCTTGACAGAGCACCGCGGTGGCCGTGTACTACGGGGGGGAGAGCCACCGCGGGCTCTATGACGCAGCATGGCGGTGCGATCACGGCACGAGAATGGGGATTTCTGCCCATCCTCCGCGAATGCCTGCGGCGAGGCCGGGGATGGTGAGCGGTCGTCGTCGGACTGCCGATACCCGTCAGCGCCGCCGAGAACGAGCGGGTGAAGAGCACGGCGATCGGCACGATCTCGACACGTCCCAGCAGCATTAGGACGGACAGCATCACCTTGGAGAGGTCGGTGAACTCGGCGTAGGAGCCAAACGGGCCGGCGGATCCGAACGCGGGGCCGACGTTCCCCAGACACGAGGCCGCGGCGCCCGGCACACCGACCAGACGCGCCACCGCGCTGGCGGTCTGGAACTCGGTGGAGACGATGAAGTCCACGTCGAGATCGCCGCTGCGCCAGGTGTCAAGGTAAGCGGTGTCGCCCGTGCGGATCACCGTCTGCGCATCCGACAGGCGCCGTACGAGCATCGCGGCGACCAGGTTCGCTTCGGCCCGCGGCATGCAGGCCAGCACCAGGTCGGCCCGCTTGACGTCGGCGGCCTGGAGGGCCTCACGGCCGGCCCCGTCTCCGCGTACGACACGAACGTCGAGCGCGTCCGACACCTCCTTCAGGCGCGCCGGATCGAGATCAAGGACCGTGCAGTCGTGGTGCTCGTGCAGCGACTCCACAGCAGTCCTCCCGACCGCCCCAGCGCCGACCACGATCACTCTCATCGCCGGCAGTATCCCGCGCTGGTCACGCTGACCGGCCGTCTGACTCGTGCTTGTAACCGTCGGTGCGGTCGCGGTCGGATGGGCGATGGCACGGATCAATGGGTAAGCCGGCCCGATGTGCGGGTCAAGATGGGCAGCAACACCCATTCGCGTCGCATCCAGCCCGCGCGAGCCTCAGATGCGAAGCGTCATCAAATGAGAGGCATCGATGAGGTCAGATCGCAAGGAAGCACCGCCGGGATCGGTCACAGACGACGACCCGACGCGGTCCTCCGAGGTACTCCCCTCCCAGCCGCGGCTTGGGTCGGTCGAGTGGTCGCTGATCGCCTTGATCATCATCGCCGTCGCAGTAACGGGTGCAATGGCGATCTTCAACCCATCCTGAGCGTCGAAGGTGTCACGTCCGCGCACCATCGAGACCAGGAACCGGATCGCGCACACGCGAAGGGAACTCGCGCGTCACGTACTCCGAGCCGAGGCGGCGCGCGCAGAAGCGCCCGTACAACGCACGCCAGCCGCACCCGCCGCGAGCCTGAGGATCCGATCGCGTCCGGTGGTCCGGACCGCGCCACGAGGCTCGTCTAGCCTGAAGGCGGCGGCGCCCCCGGTTCGGGGCGGGTCTCTACTGCCGTCCCGCTTACCGCGGCCGGGAGCTGGGCGCTGGCGCCGTCCCCGACGCGTTCGAGCCCGGCCACCCGGTAGGCGTCGAGCTCGTCCAGCGTCTCGTGCTCGAGGAGCGCTGCCGCCAGCCGGTCCAGGCGTGCGCGGTTCTCGCGCAGCTTCCGGAGCGCGCGCTCGTAGCACTCGTCGATGATGCGCCGCGTCTCCGACTCCACGAGGTTGCGTGCCGCCTCCGACAGAGCGTCCGCGCTGCCGGGCAGCACGACTTGCTCCTGCTCAGGCGCCGGGAGAAGCGACACCGGGCCGATCGCCTCCGACATGCCCCAGCGCCCGACCATCTGGCGGGCGATGCGCGTGACCTGCTCGAGGTCTGACTCAGCCCCGGTGGTGATGTCCCCATAGACGAGCTCCTCGGCCGCGCGCCCGCCCAGCGCACCGGTGATGCGACCCCGCAGATACGCCACGTCGTAGCCGTAGCGCTCGATATCGGGGCTCTGGAAGGTGACCCCGAGCGCCCGGCCGCGCGGCACGATCGACACCTTGCGCACTGGGTCGGCGCCCGACTCGACCATCCCCAGGATTGCGTGCCCCGCCTCGTGATAGGCGGTGCGCTCGCGCTCGTGGGCAGAGACTGTGATCCGCCGTTCGCTGCCGAGGATGATCCGCGACAGCGCCTCGGTGAAGTCGGCCGGCTCGACCCGCTCGTGTTTGTGCCGCGCCGCGGTCAGCGCCGCCTCGTTGACCAGGTTGCGCAGATCGGCACCGACCATACCGGGGGTCTGCGCGGCAACCTGGTCGAGGTCGACGTCGTCGGCCAGCGGCACGCTGCGGGTGTGGACCTTGAGGATCGCCGTGCGGCCGTCGCGATCCGGCGGGTTGACCATCACCCGGCGATCGAAGCGGCCGGGCCGCAGCAGCGCTGGATCGAGGATGTCCGGGCGATTCGTCGCCGAGAGCACGATCACTCCGGTGCGGGGATCAAAACCGTCCATCTCGGTGAGGATCTGGTTGAGCGTCTGCTCGCGCTCGTCGTGCCCGCCCATCACCGGCCCGCCGCCGCGGGCCCGGCCGATCGCGTCGAGCTCGTCGATGAAGATGATCGCCGGCGCCGCCTGCTTGGCCTGCTCGAACAGATCCCGCACCCGGCTCGCGCCCACGCCGACCACCATCTCGATGAACTCCGACGCCGACATCGAAAAGAACGGCACATCCGCCTCGCCCGCCACGGCTCGAGCCAGCAGCGTCTTGCCTGTCCCTGGCAGGCCCGTGAGCAGGACTCCCTTGGGGATGGTTGCCCCGAGCCGGCGGAACCGGTCCGGCTCCCGAAGGAACTCGACGATCTCGGCCAGCTCCTCCTTGACCTCGTCGATCCCGGCCACGTCGGCGAACGTGGTGCGCTGCTCGGAGTGCTCATAGCGCTTGGCCCGAGAGCGGCCCAGCCCTCCGAGCCCGCCGAGGCCGCCTCCGGCGGCCGCGGCCCGACGCGCCATCAGCACGAACAGCCCGACGAGCAGCAGCGTCGGCCCAAAGCCCACGAGCAGCGTCTCCCACCACGGGCGGCCCTGCTGGAGCGGCTTGGCGTTGACCTGTACGCCCTTGTCGAGCAGCAAAGTCAGCAGGCCGTCATCCCCCAGCGTCGGCCGCACTGTCTGGAAGTTCTTCACCTTCTCGCCCTGTCCGGATTGTGGATAGCGCACCTCCTTGCGGAAGCTGCCCTGGATCTCGTCGGCCCTGGACTCGACATCGGCCACGTTGCCCGCCTGTACCTGGCCGCGGAAGAACGAGTACGGCACGCTGACGCGCCCGGTCCCAGGCGCCAGGGCTGCGCCCACCACGTAGTTGATCACCAGCAGGACGATCAGGACGAGCCAGAAGGACCGGGCACGCCAGGGCGGCCGAGCCGTCGGAGTCTCGGCCTTCCGAGACCCCTCCACTCGCCAGGGAGCGGGATCGGAGGCCCGTCGGGGCTGCTCGCGTTCGGCCTGCCGGCGCAGCTCCATCAGGACCGCGACTCTACCGACGCCGGAACGCGGGCGGAATCGGCCGGGCCAGACATCAGCCGATCGTCGCGTGCCGATCGCACCCGAGACGGAGGGTGGACGTGTGCTCGGGGCTCAACGGGTCTTCCGGGTAGAGACGGCAGTCGGAGCGCTTCCCGATCCACCAGAACGGACACAGCTGAGTGCACCGAGCATGACCATCGCGACGATGACGAGCGCAATTGTGAGTGTCACCGACCCGCCTTTCGATGATGGGCAGCGCTCATCGGCGCTCCTTTCGAGCGAGGTAGGGTGCGTTTGCCACGCCGCAGAAGCTAGATTCGGTTCACCCAGACGACCATGGGTGCTAACGCGCATCCTCGGGCGTACCGTCTAACTCGGCACCCCGGCCGCCGAAACCCAAGCAGAGCGCGATGTCCCGCCCCAACCAACTCGATGTCACCGCCGCTGCGGCGATTCGCGACGACCGGCCACCGACGCTCCACTCGGGGGACGGATCAGGCCGCGTCAATACACGCCCAACGCCGATGCTGTGGCGCGTGTTCGCCGTCAACGCCGCCGTGTTCGCCCTGGCCTTCGCGCTCCTGGCACTGAGTCCAGTGACCATCCACGCCACGATTCGGCTCGTAGAACTGGTGCTCCTAATCGCCGGACTGGTCGTGATGCTGATTGCAGACCTCGTGCTGTTACGTCACGTGCTCGGCCCGATTCACCGGCTGGCGAGAGTGATGGAAGGGATCGATCGCCTGCACCCAGGTCAGCGGGCGATAGGCTTCGACCGGGCAAGCAGTGAGACGCTGGCACTGGCGCAGGCGTTCAACGCGATGCTCGACCGGCTCGAGACCGAGCGTCGCGAGAGCTCCGCGCGCGCGCTGGCCGCACAGGAGGAGGAGCGACTCCGGATCGCGCGTGAGCTGCACGACGAGATCGGCCAAACGCTGACCGCGGTCGCGCTTCGCGCCGAGCACGCTGCTGCGCAAGGGGGCCAGCCTCGGGACCTCGCCGAGCTGGCGGCGGCAGTCCAGCAGAGCCTCCAGGAGGTCCGACGGATCTCGCGCGAGCTCCGGCCCGAGGCACTCGATGAGCTAGGCCTGGTCAACGCGCTGATTGCTCTCTGCTCACGCGTCGCCGAGCAGAGCGGCCTGCAGATTCACCGCCGGTTCGAAGGCGGGCTGCCGGACCTCGCGCCCGAGGTTGAGCTCGCGATCTACCGGATTGCACAGGAGGCGCTCACCAACGCGATGCGCCATTCGAAGGCCACGGAAGCGTCGGTGTCGTTGGCGCGAGAGGATGGCACGCTGGTGCTGACCGTGACGGACAACGGTCAGGGGCTGCCTGAGCGCGTCATCGAGGGGGGCGGGCTCACCGGCATGCGGGAGCGGGCGATGCTAATCGGAGCCGCGCTGACAATCAACTCGGGTCCCGGCGCTGGCGTCGAGGTGACGCTGCGCCTAGGCTTGCCCGGAGAGCCCTGATGCCGACTCCGCTGAAGACCCACGTTTTGCTCGCGGACGACCACACGGTGGTGCGTAGCGGCCTGAAGATGGTGCTCGACGCGCAGCCTGACATCCAGGTGGTCGCGGAGGCGGGCGATGGCGCCGAGGCGATCGAGAAGGCGCTCAGCCCAGATGTGAACCTGGCGATCCTCGATGTTGCGATGCCGCGCATGACCGGGCTGCAGGCCGCGGCTGAGCTCCAGAAGCGGCGCCCTGAGCTGCGGGTCTTGATCCTCTCGTCGTATGACGACGAGCGCTACTTCTTCGAAGCGCTCAAGGCCGGCGCCTCCGGGTACGTGCTGAAGTCAGCCGCCAACCGCGACCTGGTCGAGGCGATCCGCGCCGCCATGCGCGGTGAGCCGTTCCTTTACCCGGCGGCGGTGACGGCGCTCATCCGCGACTACCTCGAGCGGGCGCGCAGCGGAGAGACGGTACCCGAGGATCCCCTCACCCCGCGCGAACAGGAAGTGGTCAAGCTGATCGCCGAGGGGCATACGAGCGAGGAGATCGCCGAGATCCTCGTGATCAGCAAGAAGACGGTTGAGCGCCACCGCGCGAACATCCTCGAGAAGCTCGGCATGCGTAACCGCGTGGACCTGACCCGCTACGCGATCCGCCGGGGACTCGTCGAACCCTGAGATCAAGTCCGTTCATCCGTCGGCTTCACCGGGGGCGACTCGGCGCGGGAGCGACGGTTCGACGCGCAGGAATCTGGCGGGCCAGCGCGGGAGCCACCAGTTCCAGCGGCCCATGACTGAGACCACGGCCGGGACGATCAGGGCCCGGATGACCGTCGCGTCGAGGAGGATTCCGGCCGCCAGTGCGGTGGCCAGGATCTTGACGTCGGTCTGCGGGCCGGCGGCCAGGGAGATGAAGGCCAGGAACAGGATCAGCGCCGCGCTCGTGACCAGCCGACCGGTGCGCCCGATGCCCTCGACGACCGCGGCGTGGGTGGAGCCGGTGCGGTCGTATTCCTCGCGCATCCGCGACAGGATGAACACCTCGTAATCCATCGAGAGACCGAACAGGAAGGCGAACACCATCAGCGGGATCCAGGACGAGATCGAACCGGTGGCCTGGATGCCCCAGATCGCATCGGAGCCGTGCCCGTGCTGCCATACCAGTGCCATCACACCGCAGGCGGCGGCGATGCTCAGCACGTTGAGCAGGATTGCCTTGGCGGGCAGGAGCAGGGAGCGGAAGGCGCGGGCCAGCAGGATGAACGTGGTGATCGCGATCAGGCTGAACATCACGGGGAAGCTGCCGTAGACGGCGTCGATGAAATCGGCATTGGCCGCCGGCTGCCCGCCGACGCGCACATCGGCGCCGGCACCGTGCGCTGCGTCCTGCACGCGCTGGAGGGTCGTCTTGCCTTGATCGGAGCCGCTGTCGGCGACCGGGATCGCTTCGACCAGCGCTGTCTGGCCGCGCCGCCAGTCGCTGCCGACTGGCGCGGCGGCGCCATGTACGCCGTCCACCTGTTGCAGCGCCGCCGCCACTCGTTCAGGGTCACTGCCCCCGCCCACGAGTATCTCGTGAGGCAGCAGCGCGCCCTCGCCGATGCCAGCCCGCTCGAGCGCGACCAGGCCCTGCTTGGCATCCCCCGAGCGGGCCATCGTTTTCGCGTCCGAGGTGCCGAGCCGCAGATCGGTCGCGGCAAGCGCGAGGGCCGCCGTCACCGCGATCCCGGCGCCGGCCGCGAGCCAGCGCCGGCGCGAGACCGCGGTCGCCCAGCGTGTCCACGCCCGGCTGGCCTTCTCGTCGGTGCGCAGATGCGGCCAGTCCAGCCGCGTGCCCAACTTGGCCAGCACGACGGGCAACAGAGTAATCGCCACCAGCGTTGAGACCAGCGGGATCAGCGCCCCGCCGTAGCCCATCGAGCGCAGGAACGGGAGCGGCAGGGCCATCAGCGCCAGCAGGCCGATTCCCACCGTGATGCCGCTGAAGATCACCGCGCGGCCGGCGGTTTCCATCGCGCGTTGCACGGCCTCGTCGCCGGTCCGGCCGTGCGCGCGCTCCTCGCGCCAGCGGGTGGCGACGAGCAGCGAGTAGTCGATCGCCACGCCGAGGCCGATCAGCGCGATCAGGTACTGCACGATCGGTGAAACGGCCGTGATTTGCGTCAAGCCATAGAGCAGCAGGAACGTCGTCATGATCGACACCACCGCCATCAGGAGCGGCACCAGCGCGAGCAGCGAGCCGAACACGAAGGCCAGCACGAGTAGCGCGCCGAAGCCGCCGATGAGCGCCTCGAGCAGCACGCCGGGGCCGCCGTTGCCGCCGCTTTCGTTGGCGAGCGCATCGAAGCCGGTCAGGTGAACTGGGGCGCCCGCCACTTGGGCGCCCTGCAGGGCGGCGCGAGCGGTCTTCTCGGCCTTGCTGTTCTCCCCGAACTGCGCGCTCGGGTCGGCGCGCGGGTAGACGAGCGCGAATGCGGTGCGGCCGTCCTTGGAGACGAACGCCTCGCTTCCGGTCGAACTGTACGACGCGACGCGCGAGCCGGGCAGCGCCGTCTGCAGTCGCTCATCCACGCGCTTCAGCTCCGCGGAGACCCCCGGGGAGCGCACCGACTTGCCCTCGGGCAGGGTCACCACCGGCACCAGCGGAGCGCTGCCGTTGCGATCTGCGCCGTACCGGTCGGCGATCTCGACATTGGTCCTCGAGCTCTCCGAGTCCGGGACCGAAAACTCCGCCTTGAGGGCCTTGGACGCAGGCCCGGCCGCGGCAACCCCCGCGACGGTAAATGCAATCCAGCCGATGACAACAAGGCGCTTGTGCGCGAGAACCCAACGCGTCAGTGACGACACCGATTGCCTCCTATTGCTTGCCAACCGATCCCGGCGCAGGCTCGCAGTGTCAATC